>NZ_JBNHFD010000151.1:0-4146 GCF_059089865.1 Arthrobacter sp. Y3221157 | reverse complement strand
GCTGCCGCCAGGGCTGCAACACCGTTCGACGGCGGCGGCCGCGGCAGCGGAGCCTCCGGCCCCGTCCAGCCCCCGCCATGGTTCCGCTTCGGCACCATGAAGTACGGCAAGGAAATCCTGCTGGGCTCCGGCCTGCTGCTGGTGGCCGGCATCATGATCGCGCAGCTGCTGGGGGTGGACGTTCCGCTCGGAACGCTGATCCCGGCAGCGGCGGTCCTGGGCGGCGCCTCTATTGCATGGATTCAGCTGGATGAGACACGGCGCGCCGGCCTTGTGGACAAGACGAAGGCCGACCAGGCCGGCGGCTGGGCGCGCCTGGCCGCAGGCCTTGCCCTGGTGGTGGCAGGTGTGCTGGTGATGGTCTCCGGCTCCGGTTCCTGGGAGCAGACCTGGCTTGCGCTGTTGGCCTCGGTGGCTGTGCTCGGCGGCGTGGTGCTGGTCCTGCTGCCGTGGGCGCTCAAGTTCTGGCGGGACCTGGAGGCCGAGCGGGCCGGCAGGATCCGTGAAATGGAACGGGCCGAGATTGCTGCGCACCTCCATGATTCCGTCCTGCAGACGCTGGCCCTCATCCAGCGCCGGGCCGGCAACGAGCACGACGTCGTCCGGCTGGCCCGTGCGCAGGAGCGTGAACTTCGCGGCTGGCTGTTCCAGGACCCCGGGCGGGAAGCGGGGCAGCTGTCGGACCGGATCAAGGCAGTCGCCGCGGAAGTGGAGGACCTGCTGGGCAACGCCGTCGAGGTTGTCACCGTGGGGGACACCTCGATGACGGAGGCGCACGAAGCCCTGGTCCAGGCCAGCCGTGAGGCGATGCTCAACGCCTCCCGGCACGGCGGCGGCACGGTATCCGTCTACCTCGAGGCCTCCAACGGGCAGGCGGAGGTCTTCATCAAGGACCGGGGCCCCGGCTTTGAACTCTCGGATGTTCCCGAGGACCGGCTGGGTGTGCGGGAATCTATCATCGGCAGGATGAAACGGCACGGCGGCACCGCGACCATCCTCAGCACCGGCACCGGCACGGAAGTGCGTTTGCGGCTGCAGACGGCGGCAGGCGCGGACAACTCGGAAGGAAACTCATGAACACCAGCCAGGGGGCGGCCTCCCGTCCGGCGAACTCCGTCCGCGTGGTCATCGTGGACGACCACGCGATCTTCCGGTCCGGGCTGAAGGCTGACCTTGACGCCAGCATCCAGGTGGTGGGCGAAGCAGCCACCGTGGAGCAGGCCATTGCTGTGATCGCGGAGCAGCGCCCGGACGTGGTGCTGCTGGATGTGCACCTGCCCGGCGGGCTGGGCGGCGGCGGACGCGAGGTGATCGCCGGTTCCGCCCCGCTGCTGGGTTCCACCCGGTTCCTGGCCCTCAGCGTCTCCGACGCCGCCGAGGACGTGGTGGCCGTGATCCGCGCCGGCGCCCGCGGGTACGTCACCAAGACCATTTCCGGCGCCGAAATTACTGATGCGGTGTTCCGCGTGGCCGGCGGCGACGCCGTGTTCTCGCCCCGGCTGGCGGGGTTTGTCCTGGACGCGTTCGGCACCGCCCCTGCCGAGATCGCCGACGACGAACTGGACAAGCTCTCGGCCCGGGAACTGGAAGTCATGCGCCTGATTGCCCGCGGCTACAGCTATAAGGAAGTGGCCAAGGAGCTGTTCATCAGCATCAAAACGGTGGAAACCCATGTCTCGGCGGTGCTGCGGAAGCTGCAGCTTTCCAGCCGGCATGAGCTCACCAAATGGGCCGCCGAACGCCGCCTCCTCTAACCGTGACGCTCTCTCAGCTCCTGCGCTAAAACCCCGAACGCGCTCTCAGATCCTGCGCTAAAAACCCGAACGCTCTCTCAGCTTTTGCCGCTTAAGCACACACGCTCTCTCACCGGGTGAAAGAGCGTGTGGGGAATTCCTGCGAAAGGTGAGAGAGCGTCCTACTGGGCTTTGCCGAGGAAGTCCTGCAGGCGCTGCACGCCGGTGGCCAGGTCCTCGTCACCCAGGGCGTAGGACAGGCGCAGGTAGCCGGAGGGCCCGAAGGCCTCGCCGGGCACCACGGCCACCTCCACCTCATCCAGGATCAGCGAAGCCAGTTCTGCGGAGGTCTGCGGCGTGGCGGTGCCGGACGCCGTCGGGAATTCCTTGCCCAGCAGTGCACGCACGTCCGCGTAGACGTAGAAGGCACCCTTCGGCGTCGGGCATTCCACGCCCGCGATCGCATTCAGGCCGGCGACGATGGCCTTCCGGCGGCGGTCAAACGCGACCTTCATCTCGTCCACGGCGGTCAGCGGCCCCGAGACCGCGGCGAGGGCCGCGACCTGCGGAATGTTGGACACGTTGGAGGTGGCGTGCGACTGCAGGTTGGTGGCTGCCTTGATGACGTCGGCCGGGCCGATCATCCAGCCCACGCGCCAGCCGGTCATGGCGTAGGTCTTGGCCACACCGTTGAGGATGACAACCTTGTCGCCCAGCTCGGGAGCGGCGGTGGCGATGGAGGTGAAGGGGACACCGTCGTACGTCAGGTGCTCGTAGATCTCGTCGGTGACGACCCAGAGGCCCTTCGCGGCGGCCCACTTGCCGATCTCAGCCACCTGTTCCGGGGAGTAGACCGAACCAGTGGGGTTCGACGGCGAGACGAACAGCAGGATCTTGGTCCGGTCCGTGACGGCGGCTTCGAGCTGCTCAACGGTCACCAGGTAGTCCTGCTCCGGCCCGGCAAAAACCTCCACCGGAACGCCGCCGGCCAGCCGAATGGCCTCCGGGTAGGTGGTCCAGAAGGGGGTGGGGACGATGACCTCGTCACCCGGATCGACCAGCGTGGCGAAGGTGTTGTAGACCGCCTGCTTGCCGCCGTTGGTGACCAGCACCTGGGACGGGTCGACGGCGTAGCCCGAGTCGCGGAGCGTCTTCTCGGCAATGGCCTTCTTCAGCTCGGGCAGCCCGCCGGCAGGGGAGTAACGGTGGTACTTCGGCTGGGTTGCGGCGTCGATGGCTGCCTGCACGATGTAATCCGGGGTGGGGAAGTCGGGTTCGCCCGCCCCGAAGCCAATCACCGGCCGGCCAGCTGCCTTGAGCGCCTTCGCCTTGGCATCAACGGCAAGGGTTGCGGATTCGGCAATAGCGGAAATGCGCTGGGAAACGCGGGCGGCAGACATGGCAGGTCCGTTCTTCGCTTGCAGCCGTGAGGCTGGAATGTGGGATTCGACGAGTTCTACTCTATGCTGTTCACCGGACCCTTCGGGTGGCCCGTTTTGAATTGTGACTGCCCCGGCAGCCGATCCCAGGACGCGGCGCTGATGGGCCGGAACGGGCTGGTTTTACGAACGTGCAGATGTTGCGTAGACTGGTTCACCGGTGTTGAAAACACGGATGATGGCGTGCGCCCCAGTTCAAGCTGGCGGATCGTCGTCGGAGGGTGAAATTCACTCCATAGGGTAGTGGCGCAATTGGTAGCGCAGCGGTCTCCAAAACCGCAGGTTGCAGGTTCGAGTCCTGTCTGCCCTGCGCAAGCTGCCCCGGGGCAAAATCCCGGGGCAAGCGCAGCAACCATGGTTCTGATCAGGGCCGGGTAATCCAGCATTGCAAAGATGAGCGAGGACCAGGTGACCGAAACAGCTGCCAGCAGCTCCAAGGGCCGCCCAGCTAAGAAGGACGCCAAGGCAAACTTCTTCGCCCGTATTGCGCTCTTCGTCCGCCAGATCATCGGCGAACTGAAGAAGGTTGTTGCACCGACCCGCAAGGAACTGATCAATTACACGCTCGTGGTGCTGGTGTTCGTGGCCATCATGATGGTCATTGTCAGCCTGCTGGATATCGGGTTCGGATCCGCTATGGGCTGGCTCTTCGGCGGTACCGGCTCCACGGACAGCTAAGGCTGCAGGGTCCGCAGGCCGCGTGTTCCTTCCGGATAACTGGAAGGAAACAGCGGCGTGCGGAATTGACCCATTTAAATAGGCATGTTAGGCAATGAGGAAGCAGGAGACCAAGTGTCTGAGCAGGAGCTCGGGGTAACCGAGACTGAGCTGGAAGAGTCCGCGGACATCACGGCAGAAGCCGGTGACGAGTCTGAGGTTGAGTCCGCCGCGCCCGAATCCGACGCCGCCGGCTCCGACGTTGCCGAGACCGAAGGCGGGGAGGGCGACGACGAGCCCGCCGACGCCCTCGCTGC
>NZ_JBNHFD010000150.1:0-4169 GCF_059089865.1 Arthrobacter sp. Y3221157 | reverse complement strand
GGGCCACCACTGCTGCCGTTTGGATCGCGCAGGCCGCCGCCGGCCTGGGGGTCCGTGTGCTGCTGGTGGACGGCGACCCCTGGGGCGGAGGAGTGGAGCTTGCCATCGCCGCCGAGGAAAACCCGGGCCTGCGCTGGCCGGACCTGTCCGATGCCCGGGGCAGCATCGATCCCGTGCAGCTTTCGGACTCCCTGCCCGTTGCAGGCGGGTTCTCCTTCCTGTCGTGGCCCGCCAGCAGGGACCAGCCGGTTCCGGTGGCTGCCTCCACCACGGTGGGTGTACTGGACGCTGCCCGGCGGAGCTACGAACTGGTGGTGGTGGACATAGGCCGCCGGACAGAGCCGCTCCAGGCCTTTACGTGGGATTGCGACCGGATTCTGGTGGTGGTTCCCGCACAGCTCAAAGCTGCCGTGGCGGCGGCGCGGCTGCTCCAGGAGTTCCCTCCGGTTGAGGCTGCCCTCCTGGTCCGCGGAAAGCCCGGTTCCACGCTGGACGGGCCGCTGCTCTCCGACGCCATTGGGCTTCCCGTCCAGGGCCGGGTGCCGGAATTGCGCGGGGTGGCCGCCGCGGTCGAGGCCGGCAGGCTCCTTGACCTGGGCAAGCGGCGAAGCATCCGGCACTTCGCCGCATCCGTCCTCGACGCACTGGGTGATGACATGTTTGTGGAGGAACTGGCATGAGGCAACACCCCGGGCCGCTGGTGCCGGGCCCGGTCCTGCCCGGCGCCGAACCGGCCGGACCGCCGGCAGCCCGGCCGGGCCCGGGGCCTGTCCGGCGGCGCGACAACCGTGGACAGGACAGCCGGCGCCGGGTTGACGCCGGGCTGCTGGAATCCGTGCGGGAATCAATGATGGCAGAGGCAGGTGCGGTTACGCCGTCGCGGGTGGCAGCCGCCGTGCAGGCCACCGGGAAGCTCCTGGGCACCGCGGGTGCCCTGGCCGCTGCGGAACGGATCAGCGCGGAGCTGAACGGCCTGGGTCCGCTCCAGGAACTCACGCGCGATCCGGCCGCCACCGATATCTTCGTGAACGCACCGGATTCGGTGTGGGTGGACCGGGGCCGCGGCATCGAGCGCACGGCCATCATTTTCGACAACGAATCCCAGCTGCGGGCACTGGCCTGCAGGCTGGTGGCAGCTGGCGGCCGGCGGCTGGACGACGGCTCACCCTGCGTGGATGTGCGCCTGGCCGGGGGGTACCGCGTCCACGCGGTCCTCCCTCCGGTCTCCACGGCAGGTACCCTTCTGAGCGTTCGTATCCGCCGGGAACGGGTCTTCTCCATGGCCGAACTCGGGGCGGCCGGAATGTTCAGTCCACAGCTGCAGGATGTCCTTCGCAAAGTGGTGGAGCGCAGGTTGAGCTTCCTGGTCAGCGGTGCCACCGGGTCGGGCAAGACCACCCTGCTGTCAACCCTGCTGGGGCTGTGCTCGCCGGAGGAGCGGCTTGTCCTGATCGAGGATGCGGCAGAACTGAATCCCCTCCATCCGCACGTGGTGTCGCTCGAGTCCCGGCACGGAAACCTGGAAGGCGGCGGCGAGGTGGACCTCGGCGAACTGGTCCGGCAGGCGCTGCGCATGCGCCCGGACCGGTTGGTGGTCGGTGAGTGCCGCGGAGCGGAGGTACGCGAGCTCCTCACGGCCATGAACACCGGCCACAGCGGCGGGGGCGGCACCATCCATGCGAACACTGCCGCCGCGGTGCCCGCCAGGCTGACGGCGCTGGGCGCCCTGGCCGGGCTGGGCCCGGACGCCGTGAGGCTCCAGGCAGCAAGCGCCCTTGACATCGTCATCCACGTTGAGCGGACTTCCCGGGGACGGGAAGTGTCCTGCATCGGCGTCATTGGTGACGGCACGGACGGTCTGGCGGTCGTTCCCGCGCTGGAAACCGCTGCGGGCGTGCCTGGCCCGGCGTGGCCGGCGCTCGCGGCCCGGCTGGGGATCCGGGCGGGGGATTTGTTGTGATCCTGCTGCTGGCCGCCACCCTCGGCCTGGCGGCCGTCCTGCTGCTGAGGCCGCCACATGGGGCCCCGGCCAGGCTCCGCCGCGCGGCAGGACAGTACCGGGCTGTGCCCTTTGCCGGTGCCGGGCGGTTTACCATGCCCGGGGCTTTGCGGAAGCGGGGGCGTTCGGCGGGGCGGGGCAGTCAGCCGGCAGCCTCGGCCCTGACCCTGGTGGTCCAGCAACTCGCAGCCCTGCTGAAAGGCGGACGGACGCCCGGCCGGCTCTGGGAGGAGCTGTGGGTGGTCTACGGTACGGCGGGCAGCGGTGCGCCGCCGGCGCACCCACCGGCCAAACTCTTCCGACCGCGCCCTGTGCAGTCCCCGGACCGGAACCGTGCCGCCAGCCAGCAGGAGCGGCGGCCCGGCGCCGGACTGTCGGCAGGTTCCGTGGCAGTGCTTGCCGCTGCCAGGGCTGCAGCAGCAGGCGGCCGGCCCGTTTCCGAGGCCATCCGCAGGACCTTGGATTCGACGTCCACGGTCCGGGACCGTGAAGCACGAATCTGGTGCGAGCTGGCGGCCTGCCTCGATATCGCGGAAGCCAGCGGATGTCCCCTCGCCGATGTGCTTACACGATTCGCGGCCCAGCTCGAAGTGGAGGACGACGCCGACGCTGCCCGGCAGACAGCCCTGGCAGGCCCAAAGGCCACCGTAACCCTGCTGACCTGGCTGCCGCTGATGGGGTTGGGCCTGGGAGCGGCGCTGGGGGTGGATCCTCTTGCCATTCTGCTGGGAACACCCCTGGGCCTGGCAGCGCTGGCGGCCGGGATAGCGCTCACTGCTGCCGGCCGGGTGTGGTCCGCGCGACTGGTGTCGGCCGCCGCCGGGGCAGGAGTGCCATGAGTGGAAACGTCCCGCTGGCCGCCGCCGTCTTCCTGTCACTTGCAGCTGCCGCCTGCCTCATCTGCTCGGACAAATGGACGGCGAGGAAACGTCTTCGTCTCCTGCGCATCAACAAACTGGCCCCGGCTGTCCTGTCCGCCGGCGAGGCAGGAACCATACACAACCGGGGCGGGCCTGGCCTGCGAGATATCGCCATGATGCTCGAACTGGTGGCGGCGATGCTGGACGCAGGTTCCAGCATCGGACGGTCACTGGAACTCGTGGCAGCGTCGGCCTCAACCCGGTACCGCGGGGCGCTCCGGCCGGTAGTGTCCGCCCTGTCCATCGGCGCCGACTGGGAGACCGCCTGGCGCAGCTCAGCCGTCCGGCTCCCCGAGATCCTGGAACTGCGTGACGCCCTTGGCTTCGCCGCCCTCACCGGCGCACCGTCGTCGGCCATTCTCTATGCCCAAGCAGCAAGGCTGCGCCGGGAGAGATTCCGGGCGGCAGAGAAACGCGCAGCCTCGCTCGGCGTGAAACTCGTCGTCCCGCTGGGACTCTGCTCGCTCCCGGCCTTCATCTGCCTGGGCGTGGTTCCTGTCCTGCTGGCCCTGGTGCCCTCCGGCAGTTAGCCACGTCTTTCCCTCCACACCGGCCGGGAACCTGGCCTTTTCCACTTAGGCCACCCGGGGACTTACCGGTCCTGTCCGGGACCGGAAGAGTCAAGACAGCCGGCAACATCACCGGCCCCAGGAAAGGAAACACCACATGTCCATTAACCACCACCGCCGGTACTACGCCGGACCTGCCGCGTTCCGTCCGGCCGCTCCGGACCGGGAAGGCAAGAGGTCCCACAGGGCACGTATGAATACCGGCAGCATCCTGTCGGCTAACGTTGTGGAGCTCTACCCGGATTCACGCCTGCCCCGGAAGCACAGCGGAACCATCAGGCTGATGGGTTCGGAGGCGGGCATGGCCACCGCCGAATACGCCATCGCCACACTTGCTGCGGTTGGCCTGGCGGGCCTCCTTGTTTTCATCCTCCGCAGCGACGAGGTCCGCGGCTTCCTGCTGACCCTGATCCGCACCGCGCTGGCACTGCCGTGACCGCTGCGCCGGCCGCGCTCCAGTACCGGACAGCCCGGACCGTTCCCTTCTGCCCGGAAGGCGGGGAAGCCGGCACCGGGGGACACCGCAAGCCCGGGCCCGGACACGGAAGCAGCATGTCGAACTCGGGACGCGGCGCGGTCACTGCCGAGTTCGCCGTGGCGCTTCCCGCGGTGCTTGCCCTGCTGGCCATGCTCCTGGCGGGGGCTGCGGCGGGGGAAACCCAGCTGCGGATCGAGGAAGGG
>NZ_JBNHFD010000149.1:0-4261 GCF_059089865.1 Arthrobacter sp. Y3221157 | reverse complement strand
GTCCCCGCGGCCGGCGCCGCTGTGCTGGCCCGGGCCGGCACCTTTGTCCCCGCGGACGACCAGCAGGCGGACCCGCAGCAGGCCGACGTCGCCCCGGAGGACACCGTGTCCGCAGCAGACGCGCAGTCCGGGGCGGACGCCCCGGGGATCAACATTCCCATGCCGTCCCGGGCCAGCGCCCTGGAGGCCAGCCCCGACGGGCGCCGGGTAGCCGTTGGCACCTCTTTCGGTGAGGTGTATGTGACGGACACCCGCACGGGCGACTTTGTCCTTGTGGCCAGCATCGGGGAAGGCACCATCTCGGAACTGGCGTGGTCGCCCGACTCCCGGTGGCTCGTCTGGTCTGAGCCGGTCACGTCCTTCGGCTCGCGCAGCCGGCTCCGGCTGGCGGACATGGACAACCCCGGAACGGCCCCCGTTGACGTGACGGACGGCCGCTTCGGCGACAAATCGCCGGCCTTCACCCCGGACGGCAAATACCTGGCGTTCCTGTCCAACCGCAGCTTCGACCCGGTGTACGACGGCCACTCCTTCGATCTCTCCTTCCCCAGCCCCATTAAGCCGTACCTGGTGGCACTCGCCGCCGGGACGCCGTCGCCCTTCGGTCCGGCGGTGGCACCCGACGGCGGCGAAGGCTCCGTTACGGACACCCCCGGCGGGCAGGAACCCGGCGAAACTCCGGAAGTTGCAGTTGACCCCGAGGGCCTTGCACACCGCGTCATCACCGTCCCCGTGCCGCAGGGCAATTACACGTCCCTGGAAACCGCGGACGGCGCGCTTCTGTGGCTTGACTGGGCACTGGCAGGCGTCACCGGCGACGGAAAAGCGAGCCAGGACGACAAGGATGCCCGCCCCAGCCTTGTCAGGTTCGATATCGCCCGGCGGAAGAAGTCCACGCTCGTGGAGTCGCTGGACAGCTACCGGCTCTCCGGGGACCGGAGCACCGTGGTGCTGATCTCGGACAAGCAGGTGACAGCGGTTCCGGCGGATGCGAAAGCGGACGAGGAATCCGGGAAGCTGGTCAAGGTGGACCTGGGCCGGATTCGCGTAATGATGGATCCGCTCAGCGTCTGGGGCCAGGCCTTCGACGAGGCCTGGCGGCTGCAGCGGGACTTCTTCTGGGCCGAGGACATGGCGGGCCAGGACTGGGAATCCATCCACAAGCGCTACCGCCCCCTGGTTGACCGCCTGGGATCGCACGATGACCTCGTGGACCTCCTGTGGGAGATGCACGGCGAACTGGGTACCTCCCATGCCTACGTCCGGCCGGCGCCGGTCACCGAAAACGGCAGCCAGGGCCAGGGCCGGCTCGGCGCCGATATCTCCCACACTCCGGCGGGCTGGGAAATCACCCGGATCCTGGCCGGCGAATCCTCGGACCCGTTGGCCACGTCGCCCCTGACGCGGCCCGGCGTGGACGCCAAGGCCGGAGACATCCTGCTGGCCATCGACGGCGTCCCGCTCTCGGCATCCGTCACCCCGGCCATGCAGCTGGTGGGTGCGGCCGGACGGGCGGTGGAGCTGACCCTCCTTAACGGCCCCGCCCACACAGGTGCGGCCGGCACCCAGCGGCGGGTCGCCGTCGTTCCGGTCAAGGACGAGGAACGCCTGCGGTACCAGGAGTGGGTAGCCGGCAACCGCCGCACTGTCCGGGAAGCATCCGCCGGAACCTTCGGCTACCTGCATATTCCTGACATGATGGCCAACGGCTGGGCACAGCTCCACCGCGACCTGGACACCGAAACCGCGCTGGACGGGCTCATCGTGGATGTCAGGCGGAACCGTGGCGGCCACACGTCGCAGCTGGTGGCGGAACTGATCGGGCGGAAGGTCACGGGCTGGAGCATGCCCCGCGGGGAGAAGCCGCGGACCTATCCGCACCACGCACCGCGAGGGCCCGTCATCGTGCTGGCGGACGAGTTCGCCGGTTCGGACGGGGACATCATCACCCAGGTGTCCAAGCTGCGGGGGATCGGCCCCGTGATCGGGACCCGTACCTGGGGCGGAGTGGTCGGCATCGACAACAGGTTCGCCCTGGCGGACGGCACCGGCGTCACCCAGCCGCGCTACGCCAACTGGTTCAGCGGTGGCGTTGGGTGGAGCGTGGAAAACTATGGCGTCGATCCGGACATTGAGGTGGCCTACCCGCCGCACGCCTACGCCGCGGGCCGGGACCCGCAGCTGGAGTACGGCATCGGTGCCCTGAAGGAAATGATCCAGGAACTTCCCACCGACCGCCCGCCGGCCCGCGAGGGGTACCGGCGGCTCCGCCCGGCTCCCTTGCCTGCGCGCAGCCAGGGCAAGTAACGCCAGGAACGAGGAAAGGCCCTGCACCCCCCGGAATTCTCCCGGGCGTGCAGGGCCTTTGCCGCTTACTGGGGATCAGGACTCCAGTGTGGCGTCCATCGTGATGTCGATGCTTGCCAGGGCGCCTGAAACCGGGCAACCAACCTTGGCTTCGCCGGCAATCTTCTGGAACTCGTCCTCAGAGATTCCCGGGACCCTGGCCTCGACCGTCAGGTGGCTGCCGGTGATGCCGGTGCCCGGAACGAACGTCACGTCGGCCTTGGCGCGGACTTCTTCGGGAGTATGTCCGGCCTTTGCCAGTTCGTTGCTGAAGGCCATCGAGAAGCATGCCGCGTGGGCTGCGGCAATGAGTTCCTCAGGGCTGGTCTTGCCGTTGGCCGCTTCGGTGCGGGCTTTCCAGGTGACATCGAACGTGCCCAGGCCTGAGGTGGCCAGGCTGGTGGTTCCGGCGCCTTCCGTCAGGTTGCCGTTCCATACTGCATTTGCTGAACGTGTTGCTGCCATGTTCACTCCTCAAGTCGATGTGTACCGGGGCAGGCCGCTGCCCGGACCCCGCCGTTTCCCATCCTAGGGACTTCACCCGACGGGTGCATCCGTGTCCGCTGCCGGTGGATTGTGACTCCGGCGGGACAGGAAACGGGCCAGGGTCAGTTCCAGATGGTGGCGATGGCGATGTTCAGCAGCGCCAGGCCGCCCACGGCATGGGACAGGCCGGGGCTGACGTCCTGGCCGGCCTTGTACTTCCGGCGGCCGATGAAGGCCAGGACGCCGACAACCAGGGCGATGACGAGCTTGATGCCCAGTTTCGCGTAATTGGCATCCATGTCGAGGGCCGGGATGAGGCCCATCAGGGCCACGCCGGTGAGGAGCTGCAGCAGGGCGCCGTCGAACTGGCGGGGGTGGACGGTGGGCTTCTTCATCTGCCCGATCCAGATGCCCAATATCATGGCCGCGCCGACGATATGCAGGAAAACCACAATGTTGTAGAGGATGTTCATGGGACCAGTGTAGCCAGTTGTTCTACGTCCGGTAGTAGACGCGCTGACGTGCGGCGGACTGCCTGAAGGGCCTTAAAGAACGACGGCGGCGCGGGCCGCGGCGGGTTGTCCCGCCGCCGGCCTGCACCGCCGTCGTCCGTGGCTGGCTGCTACAGTCCCAGGTCCGCTTCGAAGGCGCCTTCTTCAAGGCGGGCCTTCAGGGTCTGGAGGAAACGGCCGGCGTCTGCGCCGTCCACCAGGCGGTGGTCGTACGTCAGCGACAGGTACATCATGGAGCGGATGGCGATCGAGTCGTCACCGTTCTCGTCGGCAACCACCACAGCGCGCTTGACGATCGCGCCGGTGCCAAGGATGCCCACCTGCGGCTGGTTGATGATCGGGGTGTCGAACAGGGCACCCACCGAGCCGATGTTGGTGATGCTGAACGTGCCGCCGGACAGCTCGTCCGGGCCGATCTTGCCGTCGCGGGTACGGGCTGCGACGTCGGCGATCTTGCCGGCCAGGCCGGCGAGGTTCAGGTTGCCGGCGTCGGAGATGACCGGCACCAGCAGGCCCTTGTCCGTGTCCACGGCGATCGCCAGGTGCTCGGCGTTGTGGTACGTGATCTCCTGCTTGTCCTCATCGTAGGCAGCGTTGAGCTTGGGGTGCTGCTTGAGGGCCTCGGCAACAGCCTTGGCGATGAAGGGCAGGAAGGTCAGCTTGGTGCCGTTCTGGGCCTGGAACGAGTTCTTGGCCCGGGTCCGCAGCTTGGCGATCCTGGTCATGTCCACTTCGTGGACCTGCGTCAGCTGGGTGGAGATTTCCAGGGATTCGCGCATGCGGCGGGCGATGACCTGGCGGATGCGCGGAGCCTTCTGCGTGGTGCCGCGCAGGGAGGAGACAGGGGCGGAAGAAGCGGCCGGGGCGGCTGCTGCAGGTGCTGCGGCCGGAGCGGCGGCAGGTGCTGCCTTGGCCTC
>NZ_JBNHFD010000148.1:0-4356 GCF_059089865.1 Arthrobacter sp. Y3221157 | reverse complement strand
CCAGGAGCCCCGTCGACCTCGCCAGCGGCCCGGCCCGGCTGGCCAAGGCACTGGGACTGACGACGGCGGACACCGGACGTGACGCGCTTGCCCCGCCCTTCGGGCTGGTACTTCCGCCGGAGCCGCCTCCCCAGGTAAGTTCAGGCCCGCGGGTGGGGGTGGCAGGGGCGGGCGGCTCGGACGAGTACGCCTGGCGCTTCTGGATCACCGGGGACCCCACTGTCTCCAGGTACAAGCCCGCCAAACCCCGGGTCCGGAAACCCCCGGCCACCACGGGTCCATCAGCGCAACCGGCCCGGTCCGCGTTTCATCAGCGTTAACGGAAATGGTTGTAGAATGGTAGGTCTGTCTTTTGCGATAGGGGAACGTTGAATGCTTGACGCCGATTTGGCCCACGAACGGGAGTATGTAGCGGGTCTGTATGCCCGGCTGGAAGAGCTCCGCGAGGAAAAGCGCCGGCAGCTGGCGCAGGTCCGCCGGGCCGGGGCAGTGGGCACCATGCAGAACGTCTCCGAGCGCGATGCGTTCGCCGCACTGTACGAGGACCGCCTGGCGCAGCTGGACGCGGTGGATGACCGGCTGGTCTTCGGCCGCCTGGACCTGGACTCCGGCGAAGCGCAGTACATCGGCCGCATCGGCCTCACCACCGAGGACCTGCAGCGGCTGATGGTTGACTGGCGCGCGCCCGAGGCCGGGCACTTCTACCAGGCCACCGCGTTCGACCGGCAGGGCGTGCGCCGCCGCCGGCACCTGATCCTGCAGGGCCGCGAAGTCAAGGCCATCGAAGACGACGTCCTGGACGCCGGGATGCTCGCGGACAATGAGTCGCTGCAGGGTGAAGGCGCCCTGCTCGCCGCCCTGAATTCCAAGCGCACGGGCCGGATGTCGGACATCGTCAGCACCATCCAGTCCGAGCAGGACCGCATCATCCGGTCCTCCATCTCCGGCGCGCTGGTGGTCCAGGGCGGACCTGGCACAGGCAAGACCGCCGTCGCCCTGCACCGCGCCGCCTACCTGCTGTACACCCACCGCGACCGGCTCAAGAGTGCAGGCGTGCTCCTGGTGGGCCCGTCGTCGTCGTTCATGAAGTACATCGAACGCGTGCTGCCCTCGCTGGGTGAGACCGGCGTGGTCATGGCCAGCCTTGGCCGCCTCATGCCCGGCATCCATGCAGTTCCGGAGCAGGACGCCGATGTTGCTGCCCTCAAGGGCCGCCTGGACATGGCGGAAATCGTGGCCAACGCCGTCTCCAACCGCCAGCGGGTTCCTGCCCACAACAGGACGCTGGAAGTGGACGGCCGGAAGCTGGTGCTGACGCCCCGGCAGGTCCGCCGCGCCCGGGAGAAGGCCCGTGCCACCGGCAAGCCGTACAACGAGGCACGCGTAACGTTCGTCAAGATCCTGCTGCGTGAACTGACGGAGCAGATGACCGAACTGGTCGAGGCCGGGAACATCGGCAACAACGCGGACCGCTCCTACCTTGCAGAGGATGTCCGTACGGCCCGGGATGTCCGCATCGCCCTGAACCTGTGCTGGATGCCAATGACTCCCGAAAAGCTGATTTCCGACCTGTTCAGCAAGCCGGCCATCCTGGGATTCTGCACCCCCAACCTTTCGCCCGCGCAGCGCGCGCTGCTCCTGCGGCCGGTTGACGCCCCCTGGACGGAGTCCGACGTTCCGCTGCTGGATGAGGCTGCCGAACTGCTCGGTGAACTTGACGCCGCCGCCAGCCGCGGTCTGGGGCAGCAGGAGCACGACCGTGCCCGGGATCTCGCCAACGCCAAGCAAACGCTCGTCAACATGGAAACCGCCGGCGTTGACGCCCTGATGACCGCCGAAGACCTGATGGAGCAGAACCAGGAACGGGAGGCACGGCTCAGCGCTGCCGAGCGTGCCACCAGCGACCGCACCTGGGCCTTCGGGCACATTGTGGTGGACGAGGCGCAGGAGCTTTCCCCCATGCAGTGGCGGCTCCTGGTCCGCCGCTGCCCCCTGAAGTCCTTCACCATCGTGGGCGATATTGCCCAGACCAGTTCCGTTGCCGGCGCCAATTCCTGGCAGGGCGCCCTCGCGCCGATGTTCGGTGACCGGTGGCAGCTGGAGGAGCTGACGGTCAACTACCGCACGCCCTCCCAGATCGCCGAAGCCGCCGTACGGATGGCAAACGCGGCGGGCCTGGTGGTGTCCGCTCCCAAGGCCGTGCGGGAGGGGCGCTGGTCACCCGTCATCGACGAGGTTGCCCCCGGCGCCCTTGTGGACCGGCTTGTGGAGGTCCTGCCGGAGGAACTGGAAGCGCTCGACGGCGGCCTGCTCGCCGTGATCGCCGACGGCCCCCTCCTGCCCCTGGCCACGGCAGCCCTGCGCGCGGCCTACGGGCGCCGCATCGGCACGGGCGCGGGCAGCTACGAACAGGACATCGTGGTCATCAGCCCCCGCGAAGCCAAGGGCCTTGAGTTCGACGGCGTGGTGGTCCTGGAACCGGCAAAGATGCTCAACCACGAACACGGCAAGGTGGGTGACCTCTACGTGGCGATGACCCGCGCCACTCAGCGGCTGCGGCTGATCGCCTCCGAACCGGTTCCGGCCGGTATTGTCCGCTGATCCGGCGTCCCCGGATACTGCTACCTTAGAAGGCGTGCCAGACATCAACAGCCTCGAATCGCAACACAACGACCCCTCTTTTGCCAACATCTGGCAGGAGCTGAAGTGGCGTGGCCTGGTCCACGTCTCCACCGACGAAGCCGAGCTTGAAAAGCTCCTCGCCGGCGTCCCGGTCACTTACTATTGCGGGTTCGATCCGACTGCACCGAGCCTGCACCTGGGCAACCTGGTCCAGCTGCTCCTCATGCGGCGGCTGCAGCTGGCGGGGCACAAGCCGCTGGGACTCGTTGGCGGCTCCACCGGCCTGATCGGTGATCCCCGGCCCACCGCCGAGCGCACCCTGAACACCAAGGAAACAGTTACGGAGTGGGTGGGTTACCTCCAGGCACAGGTCCGCCGGTTCCTGAGCTTCGAGGGTGACAACGCGGCGCGGATGGTCAACAACCTCGACTGGACGGCGCCGCTGACCGCTATCGATTTCCTGCGGGAAGTAGGCAAGCATTTCCGGGTGGGCACCATGCTCCGCAAGGATGCCGTTGCCTCGCGGCTCAACTCCGACGAGGGCATCAGCTACACCGAGTTCAGCTACCAGATCCTGCAGGGCATGGACTACCTGGAGCTGTACCGCGCCTACGGCTGTGTCCTGCAGACCGGGGGCTCCGACCAGTGGGGAAACCTGACCAGCGGAACCGAACTGATCCGCAAGGTGGAGGGCAAGAGCGTCCACGCCCTGGGTACGCCGCTGATCACCAACTCCGACGGAAGCAAGTTCGGCAAGAGCGAAGGCAACGCCATCTGGCTCGACGCCGGCATGTGCAGCCCGTACGCGTTCTACCAGTTCTGGCTCAACACTGCGGACGCAGACGTTGTGGACAGGCTGAAGGTCTTCACCTTCCTGACCCGCGCCGAGATCGAAGAGATGGCAGTGGCAGTGGCGGAGCGTCCCTTCGCCCGCGAGGGCCAGCGGAAGCTCGCTTACGAAGTTACGTCGCTGGTGCATGGCGTGGAAGCCACTGAGAAAGTCATCGCCGCTTCGGCCGCCCTGTTCGGCAACGGCGATCTCACTGCCCTTGACAAGTCCACTCTTCAGGCGGCCACGTCTGAGCTTCCCTCCGCCACCGTCCAGGTTGATGCCCTCGGGATCGTGGACCTGCTGGTGGCGTCGGGGCTGTCGGAGAGCAAGTCCGCTGCCCGCCGCACGGTCGGTGAAGGTGGCGCGTATGTCAACAACGAAAAGGTCCTGGACCCCGAAGCCGTGATTTCCGAGGATGAACTCCTGCACGGCCAGTACTTGCTGCTCCGCCGGGGCAAGAAGAACCTGGCCACGGTTGAGGTCCTGGTCCCGTAACTGCATCTGACCCTTTTGCACGCCCCTCCACAGCCGATTTGCACGGCTGCGGAGGGGCGTGTATTGTTTTCTGAGTCGCCGCCGCTGAGTGGTGACAAACCCCCAACTATTGAGAAGCAATTCTTCTCAGAGCAGCGCTCTGAACGCAGGAATGCTTCACTTTTTGCTGGGTGGATTCACCTTGCCGAGTGAATTCCGGGAAAACAACCGGATTTGCAAAAGCGAATATGGATGAAATAAGATAGAAACATCGCAGCGAAGAAATACGAAATAGAAATTCTTTTTTGAATTGGTTTCGGGAATATTCGAATGTGTCTGTTGTTTGAGAACTCAATAGTGTGCCAAGTTTGTTGATACCGATTATGTATGTAATTGGTTGAATTTGCCGGATCGTGCCGCCCCTGTGG
>NZ_JBNHFD010000147.1:0-4458 GCF_059089865.1 Arthrobacter sp. Y3221157 | reverse complement strand
GGACCGCCCTGGCCGGAGTTGCCGCCCTGCCCGCCGGCGTTGCCGCGGCCGCCCGCTTTTCCGGGTCCTCCCTGATTCCCGCCGGAACCGCTCATTCGAATACCACGCCTTCCAGTGAAGCCAGGCCGCGTGCCCAATCAGCAGCGGACATCATCTTTTTCCCGGCCGGCTGGATCCGGGTCAGTTCAACGGGGTGGGATCCTGTACCCACGAGGACACTCTTGCCGTGCAGCGACACGGCGCCGGGCGCCAGCCCGTCCACGTCGGGACGAAGCTTCACGGGTTCCAGTTTCACGCGCTGCCCGTCCAAGAGTGTCCAGGCGCCGGGCTCCGGGGTGACACCGCGGGCCTGCCGGGAGATGGCGAGGGCAGGGTGGCTCCAGTTGAGGTGCCCGTCCTCGAGCGTGAGTTTCGGTGCCAGGGAAACGTCGCCGGACTGCGGGACCGGGGACGCCTTCCCTGCCTGGATGGCCGAAAGGGTCTGCGCCAGGAGGACAGCACCGCTGTGGGAGAGCCGCTCCAGCAGCTCTCCGGCTGTGTCCTCCGGCCCCACCCTCTCGGTGAGGGTGCCGAAGACAGGCCCGGTATCCAGGCCTTCCTCAAGCTGGAACGTGACAGCCCCGGTGATATCGTCCCCGGCCATCACTGCGCGCTGCACGGGCGCCGCGCCGCGCCAGGCGGGCAACAGGGAAAAATGCAGGTTGACCCAGCCGTGCCGGGGTATGCCGAGGGCAGCGGGCGGAACAAGGCCGCCATACGCGACGATGGCTGCGACGTCCGGTTCGGCTTCCGCGATCCTGGCCGTGGCTTCGGCGTCGACCCGGGACGCACGGATCACGTCGATGCCCAGTTCCGCGGCCCGGGCGGCAACCGGCGACGGCGTGAGCACGCGTTTACGCCCGATCGGGGCATCCGGGCGGGTCAGCACGGCGACCACGTCGAAGCCGGCCTCCACCAGGACATTCAGGGACGGGACGGCGACGGCGGGGGTGCCCGCGAAAAGGACCCTCACCCGGCGCTGCCGGCGGCGCCGGTTCCGAAGCTGGAGCCGCCAAAGCTCGAGCCGCCGAAACTCGACCCGACGGTCTTGGCGCGCTTGGCCGTGGTCCGTTCCGTGACGGCGTCGTAATTGGCGTTGCGGATGGAGCGCAGGGCGGCCTTCCGGTCCTCCCCCTCAAGCCGGTCGGTGTAAAGGATGCCGTCCAGGTGGTCGTTTTCGTGCTGGAAGCAGCGTGCCAGCATCCCCTCGGCGTCGACAGACACCGGGTTGCCGTGCATGTCCACGCCGGTCACGCGGGTTGCGCGGAACCGGCGCACGGGGAAGCCGAGGCCCGGGATGGACAGGCAGCCTTCCACCTCGTCCTCCTGGTAGTCAGTGCTGTTTTCCAGCACTGGGTTGACGATATGTCCTTCCACGCCGCCGATGCGGTACGTAAAGACACGCTGGCTGACGCCCACCTGCGGCGCGGCGAGGCCTGCACCCTCCACGTCCTCCATGGTCTCGGTCATGTCGGCGACAAGTTTGGCAAGCTCGGGTCCGAATTCCGTCACGGGCTCGGCGACTGTGCGGAGCACGGGATCGCCGATGATGCGGATATTCAGGATAGCCATGCGCTGTTTTTCCTCACGGTTTGCGGCAAAGGGGACCAATACAGTTTAGGTGCAGTAACCGGCGTCAGGCCGTCCGGGCAGGCACCAGGGGCGGCGGGGCGATGGGAAGCAGCGCCGTTCCGGCGCTGATTGTGTCCGCGGACAACTCCCACACCCGGCGCAGTGCGCAGAACTTCCACCAGTGGTGCTTGAGGACCTCGGGGTTGGCACGCACGGGACGGACTTCGGTTTCGCCGATGGCCACTGCCAGCAGCACGGGGTTGTCACCGTACTTCCAGGGCTCCCAGGTTCCCGCGACCGGGTCCACCAGGCTTTCCTCCGCCTTCATGCCCGCCACCAGCTGCATGACCACCTTGTCATCCAGCGGTTTGACCGTGCCGTCACGGGTTGTGCCCTTGGTCTTGTAGTCGATCAGGCAGACGCGGCCGTTGATGCGGGCAACAAGGTCAAGCGTTCCGGCGTACCCCACGGAGTTGTTCCACACAGTGATTTCCGGCGCGATGGGTTCAACCCGGAAGAGCTCCCACCATTCGTCGAACCGGACAGCGAACGCTTCTTCACCGTTGGCCGCCAGGGCTTCCCGGGCTTCCTTCATGGCATGGGGGCGGCCGAGTGCCCGGAGCGCCACCTGTTCACAGTAGTAATGCACCCGGTCCCCGCGCCGGGCTGCCTCATCCCGGTAAGTTTCGGCAGCCTTGGCCGCCCGGTTGATTGCCTGCTTGATCTTGGCCGGGCTTCCCAGGCAGTCCGCCAGCAGGGGATCTTTCGCCAGGCTGCTGGCCCCCATGTACCCGAACCACCCGTCCATGCCATGCGGCTGCTGGCTGATGACGGTAGTAATGGACGGCACGGAAAACTGCTCCGTCGTGGACCGGGCGTACATCCGGCCGTATTCCGTGGCGTGGGCAAGAAGCGGATCAGTCATGGAAAAGACTCTTTCACAGGGGGCCGACAAAGTCTCCGGGCGATGGTCCGGGCACAAAAAAGGTCCGCTTCCCCTGCTCATTGAGCGGAAACGGACCAATCTTTGGTGGGCGATACTGGGTTCGAACCAGTGACCTCTTCGGTGTGAACGAAGCGCGCTACCACTGCGCCAATCGCCCTGATGCATTTGAATGCTAGCCCACGTTTCCGCCATTTCAAAAATCGGCGGCACCCCGGGCATCGACATTCCCTGGATGCCACTCAAGAAGACCACAGGCAGGTACCCCTATAGGAGAACTCCGGCCCGCCGCCGTCGGGAATTACACAGCTGTAACTTGCCACTTCCGCGCCATTGCAGGGAAGCAGGCACATCGGCGCCGGCTGCGGCACCCCCGATTTGGAGAATCCCGGAACCTCCTATATTGTTTTTACTCGTTGGAACGCGAGGAAATGCCGGGAACGGCAGCGAATCACCCTCCAAAATGCGGACGTAGCTCAGCTGGTAGAGCACCACCTTGCCAAGGTGGATGTCGCGAGTTCGAATCTCGTCGTCCGCTCGCAGGACACTGTCACAGCAACGGTTCCCCGGAATCAGCGCTTACACGGTGGGTTGGCCGAGAGGCGAGGCAGCGGCCTGCAAAGCCGTATACACGGGTTCGAATCCCGTACCCACCTCGGTGAAAACCATGGTTTCCGGATGCCATCCGGTGCAATGGGCGATTGGCGCAGCGGTAGCGCGCTTCCCTGACACGGAAGAGGTCACTGGTTCGATCCCAGTATCGCCCACTCGGCAAGGTCCACTTGCCACAACGCAGTCCGGTTTCGGCCGGAACGCACATGCGGACGTAGCTCAGCTGGTAGAGCACCACCTTGCCAAGGTGGATGTCGCGAGTTCGAATCTCGTCGTCCGCTCTCTTACCTTTTACACAACCCATACGCCGGTCTCCCGGTTCCGGGCGATTGGCGCAGCGGTAGCGCGCTTCCCTGACACGGAAGAGGTCACTGGTTCGATCCCAGTATCGCCCACACTTTGCAGCAGCTCTTCGGAGCTGCTTTTTTGTTGTCCGGACTCTTCCACCCCCGTGATTGCGCTGCCGGCGAACGCCCAAAGCCCCCGATGTCCTTGGCAGGCCTTTCCGGCAGGTCTAGGATCGAATGCGCGAGGAGCGACCTGGCTCCGCGATTGAAGGGAGGTGCTCGTGGGACTAATTGGCGACCTAAAGGGCAAAGCTCAGGGTCTCATCCGTGGCAACGAGCAGGCCATCAAGAACGGCATCAGCAAGGCCGGTGATTTCGTCGACACCAAGACCGGAGGCAAGTACTCAGGGCACGTCGACAAGATCCAGAATGGCGCTTCCAAGCTCATTGACAAGAACGGAACCCCGGGCCAGGCACCTGCCGCCGGGCAGGTTCCCCCGGTCCCTCCCGTCAACCCGGTTCCCCCGGCTGACAGGACACCGTAAAGGATTTGGCCAGGGCTTTGCCCTAGTACGTCAACGGGGCGCGGGTCCCGCCGGGAGGCGGCACCCGCGCCTTTGGCGTTTAACCCGCTCCGGCCGGATCCCGCATCGGGCTGAGGCTGTCCGATTCCTGCCGTGCCGTCCGGCACCGGTAACCTGCGGGTATGGCGAAGTCCCCTGCATCCTTCAAACTGCAATCGGCCGGCGCTCCATCCAGGCTGGATTCGCGGCCTATCGTTGCGGGCATGGTCACCGCCCTGGTGGGCTTCACCTCATCCTTCGCCGTTGTCCTCGCCGGCCTGAAGGCCGTGGGTGCCGACCCCGCCCAGGCAGCGTCCGGCCTGCTGGCATTGACGCTGGCCGTGGGCCTCGGCGTTGTGCTGCTGGCCTGGCGTTCCAAGGTGCCGGTTACCCTGGCGTGGTCCACGCCCGGGGCGGCGCTGCTGGCCACATCCGGAGCGGC
>NZ_JBNHFD010000146.1:0-4521 GCF_059089865.1 Arthrobacter sp. Y3221157 | reverse complement strand
TGGTCCGTGGCGGCCGGCGGCATCGTGGTCCTGCTGACCGGGCTCGCGGCGGTGGTCGTGGTCAGCCGCAGGAGCCGGCTGACCTTCCGCGGCGCCCTCCGGATAGCGTTCACTGGCAAACGTGAGCCGGCCATCTAACCTTGGCTGCCTCAGCCAAGTGCTGAATTCCGGCTGGTGGAGGGCCCTTAACGATGGGGAGGCCTCCTTGGGTATAGGGGTTATTGTCCACTCCCCGGTTTAGGTATAGGGGTTATTGCCCATTGCCTGAAATTAGGTACAGACGATCGTTGTGCGTTCTTCCGCTCCAGGTCTACCCTGTGCGTATCTGGAATTAGCCATCGTTGTTGCTGGGGATCGACGCTGGCTTTAAGCAGTTGGATACATCGAAGCCCCAATAGAAACAGCCAAGAAAATGCAAGCTAAGTCCGATGGCTTAGTAAGGCCCCAGTCCTCGTCGCAAGCGCCGCACCAAGTCGGCTCGATAATTCCTGCAGCGCTTGGGCCGCCTGCAATAAAGACTATCCAGAGCAGCGTTCATTAGGCGTGGCCAATCCGCGGTTGCGGCAGTGCCCGACTTTCCAGTTTTTCCTCACATCGGAATTGTGTCGCGTGGAATAACTGTTTTACAGAAATTATCGTTTTGATAGGGGCCGGGCTGATGTTCTGGCGTAAATTCATGGCGGCTGCTTCATCCATTCTGGTTGGGACCGCAATTATCACTCCTACATCGGCAAACGCCGCAGCGACCACCTCGCTGACCATGGACACCTTCGTGCAGGCGGACAGGGCGACCACCAACTTCGGGACCAGCATCCGTCTGTCCACGGACGGCCGGGCGTACATCTGGCGGAACACACTTATTCGGTTCAGTGTCCACGTTCCCGCGGGCGAACGCGTTGTTTCAGCCAAGCTCCGGTTATTCTCCGAAGCCTCTGCATCTTCCACTCAGTTCGTGGATGTGTTTACTACATCTGGCGGCTGGACCGAGCGGGGCGTCACCTGGAATACCGCGCCCGCACGAGGGACCTGGCTGGGAAAGGTCGGCGGGTTCGCCAGCGGCTCCTGGGTGGAATGGGATGTTACCAAGGGCGTAAGCCCAACGGGTGGCGAACAGAACTTCAAGCTGGAAAGCAACGCGCAGAAGTGGATCGGGTTCAAGTCGAAGGAATCTCCTGATTCCGCCAGGCGTCCAAGACTGGTGGTGACGACGGCGCCCACCACGGCACCACCTACCGAGGCGGCGGTAGTCCATGGTTGGGGAACGCCGGTAGCTGGCGACGAATTCAACTACACGGGTGCGCCGGACGCCACGAAGTGGAATGTCTACAACAGCCCCGGGCACGCGGGTAACGGTATCCGGAGCCCGCAGCAGGTTATCGTCGACGGTACCAAAATGGTCATGAATGGGACCCCGGACGGCACCACCGCAGGAATGGGCGCGAGGTTTGCAAACCAGAAGTACGGGCGGTGGGAAGTCCGCGCGGCGGGGTCAGGCGATAACGAATACCATATGGTGTCCATCCTTTGGCCCGACAGTGAGAATTGGCCCTGCGACGGCGAAGTTGACTACGCGGAGACCACCGGCGACTGGAACGTCATCAAGTTCTTCCACCACTATGGATGTTCGAACTCGCAGACGTCTGCGTCCAGGCCTATTGATGTCAGCCAGTTCCACAACTACGCCGTTGACTGGTCTCCCAATGGGATCGTCGGCTACGTCGATGGGGTGAAGTGGTTTGAGGACTACGACCCAACGCACCAGCCTCCCGGTTCCATGCACCAAACGCTACAGCTTGACTGGTTCCCGGACAGCACCACCAACGGCGCAGGGGAGATGCGGGTGGATTGGGTTCGCGTGTATGCGGCGGCCGGAACGGCCTAGAAGGCCAGGCACGACGGCGACGCCGGACTTCCGCACCCCCGCACCCTGGTAAGGGGTGCTGGGGCGGGAAGTGCCGGCGTCGTACTTTGTCTTTGCTTCCCTCGTCCGGGCTAGTGCCGGTGCCTACATGGACGAGATGTTAAGGATGTTGCCCTCACTGTCCAAGAACCAGGCGCCCTTGCCGAACTCGTCCAGGGTGGCGATGCCGTTCTCTGTCTTGAGCCCGGGCATGTCGTAGTCCTCGAACACCACGCCGCGGCTCCGCAGGTCCTCCACCTCGCGGTCAAAGTCCGGACATACCCAGCTCATCTGCGTGTTTTTCGCCGAGCCGGCGTTGTCCGTCTGGTACAGCAGGAATCCCGTGCCCTTGCCGCAACGGTAGATCAGGTTCTCCTCGCCCAGGACCTGGTCGGGTTCAAGGCCCAGCTTGTCCCGGTAGAAATCCCTGGCCCGGTTGATGTCCTTCGCGGGCAGTACACCCATAACGTCCCGATCCTTGAGCATGGCGAATCTCCTTGCTGCGCATTGATGGCGATGCTCTCCCCCTGTGCCGGCCGTGCCGTTTCCGGACAGGCCGCGTGCCCGCCCTTTGCGCCGACTGCCGGGGCGGCCACCTGGGATCCGAACCGCTGCGCCAGCCATCATCAGCGCGGGAGTCCCCGAAGCTTACGAAGCCATTATGGAACCGAATCAGCGCCAGCGAAATAGGGCAAAATGTGGCCATCGGTGTTTCGGCTCAGGGGGTCTTGGCGTGGATAAATCGGTGCCGCTCGAACGCATGGTTTTCTTCAGCGACGCGGTGTTCGCCATCGCCCTCACGCTCCTGGCGCTGGACCTCAAGCTGCCCCTGGGCATCCCGCCGGAACGCCTGACGGCCGAGCTGGCGGGCGCAATTCCGGAACTGCTGGCGTTCGCGCTTTCGTTCCTGATCATCGCGCGGGTGTGGATGTCCCACCACAACGATTTCTTCCGCATCCGGGACTTCAACCCGCAGCTCGCGTGGCTGAACATGCTGCTGCTGTTTTTCATCGTGATGCTCCCCGCGCCCACCGCCGTCCTCAGCGACTATGGCGGAAATCCGAGTCCATGGCCCAGCGTGCTGTACGCCGCCACGATCTCCGGCGTCTACCTGACGCTCGCCGGCATGTGGACCTACGCCTGGCGCAAGGGCCTGACCGATGACACGGTGGACGACGTCGAGCACCGGCGTGTGTTCCTGGCCAGGCTCACGGCCCCCGCGGTGTTCCTGCTCAGCATCCCGGCAGCGTTCGTGCTGGGCAGCAATACCCCGTTCCTGTGGTTCCTGATCATCCCCGCTGCCCTCCTGATCCGGCGGCTCACAGCTCGCCGCTCTCCGGCCGCCGCCCAGTAACGGCGCAGTAACGCCTGCCGCGGCATAATGCGGCAGTGAACGAGGGCCTGCACCGCTTGGCCGCCCCAGCATGGGCGGCGGTCCTCGCGCTGCTTCTGCCCGCCTGCTTCGCCAGCGATGACGACGGCGGGATCCCGGCTTCCGGAGGCTCCGCAAGTTCCACAGGCGCCACGGCTTCTTTGAGCCCTTCTTCCGCTCCGTCCCCAAACCTGCCACCCCCACAACCGCCGGGTCCCCCGGTGCCCAACCAGCCACCGGCGCCGGAGGCCGTGGTGCTCGACTGGCTGCCCGTCGGCCCGGTGGGGCGCGGCGACCCGGTCTGGTACGTGGACCTGAAAGGCCTGAACTGCACCACCCAGGGAGATCCCGCCACAGCAACCACCATGCTGGAGCTGGCACCGACGCTGTGCCAGGGCCTCAACGGCGACCAGGCCGCCTGGGCAAGTGGCACCGCGGCCCTCGATACGATCCCCGCACCAACCCTGGCAACGTCCGACTGCTGGTCCATGGCTGCCTACGAAGTGCTGCAGAACATTGCCGGCTTCCGCCGGCAGAACCCGGCCGTGCCGTTCACCCTGGTCCCGAGGCAGGGCACGGCCTGCCCCGCGGACCTCAAGTTCCTCGAGGACGATATGCGGAACTCACCGCCCGCCCCCGTGTGCGCCGGCGCGGCGCTCGTCCTGGTGGGAACCCTTGAAGGCCTGCCGCCAGGGTCGATCCGGTCCGTCAGCGTGGGAACGGCCATCGCAGCCGTGGGGTTCCGGAACAGCCCGGACGATTTCAACTATCCGCCCGGCGACCTTTACTTCCTGGCCCCGCCCATTGAAGCGGCGGGCCCCGCTACGGTCAGCGTTGCCGTGGCCGACGCCGACTATCCGGTGCAGGGGACCGTCACCCTGGATTACGCGGACCCGCGCACGTGCCTGCCGCCGTCGGGCACCGCACCATGACCGAGGGCAGTGGCGGTGAGCGTTCCTCCTGGTCGCGCGCCTTTGGCGTGGTCGCCGCCGTCGGCCCGCCGCTCACGGTGGCAACGGCGCTGCTCTTCTACTTCGGCTGGGCCCGCGCGGATGCCCAGGCCGCCTACATGGGCCTGAACGTGAGCCTGTTCGGGTACTCGGTGCAGGATTACCTCCTGATCAGCATCAACGCGCTCTTCGTGCCGCTGGTGTCCATCCTGGTCCTGGCCGTGGTGTGGCTGGCCCTCGACCGCTGGCTGCGCCGATGCATCGCGGAGGACCGCGGCCGGGCGACCATCGTCCGGGCC
>NZ_JBNHFD010000145.1:0-4532 GCF_059089865.1 Arthrobacter sp. Y3221157 | reverse complement strand
GGGTGTTGGCGAGGGCGTCGGCGTCGGGCTCGGCGACTCGGCCTGGGTCGCCGCCGGCTGCGCTTCCTGGTCGGCCCGGTTCAGGCTGATCACGGCCACCACGGCAGCCGCCACGAGCACCAGCGCCAGCAGCGCCGCAATCCAGCGACGGCGACCGTGCGCCACCATGCCGTGGCCTGCCGGGTCCGCGCCCGACCCTGTGGCTCCGGAAGGGCCGGAACCGCCTGGAGTGCTCATATTGCCTCCACATCAATCTGATTGGTGGGATCAGTGTCCGCCCGCCAGCCCCTTGCTGGCTACAAACTTGTCCAAACTGTCATCTGCCAGTACCCGTGCCGGTTTTCCGCAACGGGCCCGTGATCCGGGCACTGTCCCTTGGGGAAAGCTAGCACCGCGAGCACGGCGGCACATCAGGGGAACCCGCACGAAAGCCGCACACTAGTTCGCAGTTTCCTTACAGCGTCCTGGCAGCCTTCCGGCGGTCGGGGGCATGCAGGCGTGCGTGCCGGAGGATGGAGACGATGGCCGGGGCGAGCTCGTCTTCCATCTGCCGGTATACCTCGGGGGCGCGGCGGTAGGGGTCGATGACGTCATTGTCGGCCGCATCGGCGGGCAGCGAGAGGTGGCGCACGCTGGCCGCCCTGGCGGGCAGGCTGCGCCAGAGGGCGGTGTTGGCAGCGAGGGGATCGCCGCCGTCGGGCCCCTCTGAAAGGGCGGCGGAAGGCTGGGAGGAGGCGTCCCGCTGGTCCAGCACGTCGAGCATGCGGGCGAACTCGCGGATGGTGAACGTCCGCTTCAACAGGGAGGCGTCCAGCTGCAGGACCTCCCCGCGGTGGCCCGAGGTCATGGTGAGCACCAGGTCAACGCCGCGGAGGATTTTCGGGGTGAGCTGGCGGGCCGCGAAGCCCTCCGGGTTGCCGCCAAAGGTCCGCACGATGTCCGCAGAGATTGGCTGGATGGGGTCGCCCACCATGGCGCGGGTTCCGGCGCTGGCTACCTCGAAACCACCCGGCAGCACCTGGTCGAGCCCTGCCTGCAGCAGCCGTTCGGCAACGGGGGAGCGGCAGATGTTGCCGGTGCAGACGGTGAGGATTCGTACTGGTGCGGATGTGTCCAAGGAGATGTCCCTCTTCCCAGCTGGCGGACGGACGTTCAGCCCGTGCCTTTCAACTTAACACGCAACACCCCGCGACGCTCTTTCACATCCTGCGCCTCCTGCCTGCACCCTCTCTCACCTATTGCGGCATTTCCCGCGACGCTCCCGCACTACCCATCCCGCCCAGCTCACGCCACCATGGAAGCAGCCCGGAAACGGAAAGGGGATGACGTGACCGGAGAGACCTCGGAACATGATTGCGTGATCGCTGGCGGCGGACCCGCCGGCATCGTGCTCGGCTACCTGCTCGCGCGGGCCGGCCTCAAGGTTGCCGTGCTGGAAAAGCACGGCGACTTCTTCCGCGACTTCCGCGGCGACACCGTCCACCCCTCAACCGTGACCCTGCTGGGCGAACTCGGGCTGCGCGGGAATTTCCTGCAGCTGCCCCTGACACGCCTGTCAACGATGGACGCGGTGGTGGACGGCCATCGCTTCACCCTCGTTGACTTCCACAGCCTCCGCGGTCCGGACAACTTCCTGGTCCTCGCTCCGCAGTGGGACTTCCTCAACTTCCTGGCCGGCGAGGCTGCGGCCTTCCCCACCTTCGAGCTGCACATGGAGACCGAAGCCACCGGACTCATCGTGGAGCAGGACCAGGTGCGGGGCATCCGGGCAACAGGGCCCGACGGCGGACGAGAGTTCCGCGCAACGCTGACCGTCGCTGCCGACGGGCGGGCATCAGTGCTCCGCGCGGCGGCCGGGCTGACCGCCGACGAGTTCGGTGTGCCCATCGACGTGCTCTGGTTCGGCCTGCCCAAACCGCCCGACCCGCCGCCCGTAACCCTCGCCTACGTGTCATCGCGGGGAATGGTCCTCACCATCGACCGCGGCGACAGGTACCAGTCAGGCATGGTCATTGAGAAGGGCGGCTTCGATGGCCTGGAAAAGGAGGGGCTCGGCGCATTACGTGAACGCATCACATACGCGGCACCCTTCCTGCAGCCGGTTGTTGACACGCTGCAGGACTGGGACCAGGTCAAGCTACTCTCCGTCCGGATCAACAG
Source organism: Arthrobacter sp. Y3221157 (assembly GCF_059089865.1). Taxonomy (NCBI): domain Bacteria; kingdom Bacillati; phylum Actinomycetota; class Actinomycetes; order Micrococcales; family Micrococcaceae; genus Arthrobacter; species Arthrobacter sp. Y3221157. The sequence continues at coordinate 2,372 of NZ_JBNHFD010000145.1, read as the reverse complement.
GCTCCGGCGCTGGCACCGCCCCGGCTTTATCGCGATCGGCGATGCAGCGCATGCGATGTCCCCGATGTTCGGCGTCGGCGTGAACTTCGCGATCCAGGATGCGGTGGCACTGGCCAACGCCATTGCCGAAGACCTTGCCGCCGGCACCGCACCGCCGGAGAAGCTCGCCGCCGTGCAGCGTCGGCGCGAGATACCCGTGAAGATCATGCAGCGGCTTCAGCGTGCAGGACACCGGGCCCTTGCCAGGGCAACCAAAGGCAGCCGGGTTGCGCCGCGCTGGCTGCCTCCTGTCCTCCGGCTCGCCTCGCCGGTGCTGCGGCGCGTGACCGCCCGGTTCGTCGGCGTCGGGATCCTGCCCGAGCATGTGAAGCCGGTGGCACCAAGAGTCAGGCGCCGCCTGCCAGGACGACGCTCGCTCACTTAACGCAACTCCCGAACGCACGCTCGCTCACTTTCCTCAGGAAAGTGAGCGAGCGTTCGCCGATTTGGTGCGGTAAGTGAGAGAGCGTCGCGGGTGAGGGTCAGAGCGTGCCGAGCAGCTCCTTCATCTCAGTGATCTCGGCTTCCTGTGCGGTGACGATGTCCCGGGCGAGCTGGATGGACTCCGGGTACTTGCCGGCGCCGATTTCCTGCTGGGCCATGTCGATGGCGCCCTCGTGGTGCTCAATCATGTGTTCGAGGAAGAGCCGGACGGCGTCGGTCCCCTCGGCGGCCTTGAACTTCTCGATGCCGTCAGCGTCCACCATGCCGCTCATGCCGTGCCCGGAGTGGTCGGACATCATGGTGGGCACGTTCCAGCTTTCCAGCCAGCCGGTCATGGTCTCGATCTCGGGCGCCTGGGCGTCCTTGATCCTGGTGGCCAGGGCTGTGATTTCGGCTGGGACGTCCTGCTTGGCCAGGATGATGTCGCTCATCTCAACGGCCTGGGCATGGTGCGGAATCATCATCTGGGAGAACATGACGTCCGCCTGGTTATGGTCGGCGCTGGCGTCCGGCATCATGCTGGACATCGGGGCGGATGGGCCGCCGTGATGCATGGGCATGGTGCTTCCGCCGGAGCTTCCGGAGCCGGCCGCGCAGCCGGCAAGGCCGAGCGAGGCAGCCAGGGCAGCGGCGAGGGAGAGGGTTTTGATTTTGCTGTTCATGGGGTTTGTCCTTCAAACGGGTCAGTGGAACTGGGCCGAAACGATGCGTGCAGCGGCACGCCGCGGGGCCCGTTTACGTCCGGCTGATGGACAGTTCGCAGGGCGTGGGACCTGAAGGTATGTAGCTGTAGGCGGCGGACCGGGCTCCTGCCGCCAGGGGAAGCGGAGCTGCCAAGGTGCCAGGGGGAGGGGTGATGCCGGGCGATCCGGCCGGAACCAGCGGGATGCAGGCCGCTCCGGTTTCCTCCGCCCCCTGGCAGCCGGAGCTGCAGGAACCCGAGGCGGCGAAGGACCCGGCCGGGGGCCGGGTGAAGTGCCCTGTGTGGCCGTTATGGGAATGCCCGACGGCGGCCTTCCCGGCCTGGCGGGAAGCGTCGCCGTCGTGCGCGGCACCGGTATGGCCGGCGTGCGCAGGAGCTGTGGAGGCCGCCGTCGCGTGGGCTGAATGGCCTGCGGTCAGCACGTGCATCCCCAGGATCCCGGCCAGCAGGGCCAGGACTGCGGCGGCCAGCGCGGCCGGGCGGAGGGCAGCCACGACGGCGGTGCGGTTGCCTGCCTTCATGCTGTTCCCTCCTTTCCCGCGGACCCGGTTGGCCACACCTTTCAACGTACCCCGGACGGGTTCAGTTTCAGGCGCCGCAGCAGCTGGGCGTTCAGCGCCACCACAATAGTGGACGCGGACATCAGCACGGCACCCGCCGCCGGCGAGAGGACAACGCCCGCGAACGCCAGGACGCCTGCCGCCAGGGGCACGGACAGGATGTTGTAGCCCGTTGCCCACACCAGGTTCTGCCACATCTTCCGGTAGCTCGCCCGGGACAGGTCCACCATGGACAGCACAGCCCGGGGATCGTTTCCGGCCAGGACCACGCCGGCGGACTCCATAGCCACGTCGGTGCCGGCGCCGATCGCGATGCCCACCTCGGCACGGGCCAGGGCCGGAGAATCGTTGACGCCGTCGCCCACCATGGCCACTTTCAGCCCGCGGGCCTGGAGCTCGGCCACCTTCTTGTCCTTGTCCGCCGGCAGGACCTCGGCGAACACCTCGTCGATCCCGAGGTCCGCCGCCACGGCCTGGGCCACCTGCCGCGCGTCGCCGGTGACCATGGCCACCTTGACGCCCCGGTTCTGCAGCGCCGCCACGGCCTGCCGGGACTCCGGACGCACTGCGTCCTCCAGGCGGACGGCCCCCAGGACGCGGCCGCCGTCGAGCACGTGCAGGACTGC
>NZ_JBNHFD010000144.1:0-4573 GCF_059089865.1 Arthrobacter sp. Y3221157 | reverse complement strand
GGCCACGCACTCGCCGCCGCCCGCGCGGCCGAGGAAGCCGGGGCCGATGCCCTCCTGGTGCTGCCGCCGTACCTGGTGACCGGCCCCACCGACGGGCTCGTTGCCTACATAGAAGCCGTGGCTGCGGCCAGCAGCCTGCCCGTCATCGTCTACCACCGCGGCAACGCCAAGTTCACGGCGGCCTCCATGGCACGGCTGGCAGCCAACCCCAAGGTCATCGGCTTCAAGGACGGCCTGGGCGACGTTGGCCTGGCGCAGGAGATCGTCTCCGCCGTCAAGGCGGCCGGCCGGGACGACTTCGCCTTCTTCAACGGCCTGCTCACCGCCGAACTGACCCAGGGTGCCTACCGCGGCCTAGGCATCCCGCTGTACTCCTCCGCGGCGTTCGCCATGGCACCGGAAATCGCCAAGGCCTACTACGACGCCTATGTTTCCGGGGACGAAGAACGCCGCAACGCCCTGCTCGAGGGCTTCTATGCGCCCCTGGTTCGCCTCCGCGACCAGACCCCCGGCTTCGGTGTGTCACTCATCAAGGCCGGGCTTCGGCTGGGTGGGCTTCCTGTCGGGTCCGTGCGCCCGCCGCTGGTGGACCCAACCGAGGACCAGGAACTGGAGCTCAAGGCCATCCTTGCCAGGGGCTACGAGCTGGCCGGACGCTGATGAGCGCCCCCGCAACGGAGGCCGTCCGTACCGTGCCGCGGATCACCGGGCTCAGCAGCAGGCTCCTCACCGTGCCCCTGCGGCGGCATTGGGGCGCCGAGGCGCCGGAAAACCACGTGATCGTCACCGAGATCCAGACGGACGACGGCGGTGCGGGGCATGGTTTCTCCTGGACGCCCACCATTGGCCCGCAGGCGGTCAAGGCGCTGCTGGACTACGACATCGCCCCATTCGTCACCGGGCTGCCCGCGCAGCCCGAGGCCGTGTGGGATGCACTCTGGAAACGCCTGCATGAAGCGGGCGGGGGAGGGCTCACCACCATTGCCATGTCCGGCGTGGACCTGGCCCTGTGGGACCTGCAAGCCCGGCAAGCGGGAACCACCGTCACCGGCCTGATTGGCTGGCGGCAGGAATCCGCCGAGGTCTACGGGTCCGGGGTGAATTTGCACTACACCCTGGACGAGCTGGTTTCGCAGGCCGAACGGTGGGTGGCGGCCGGGCACCAGGCAGTCAAGATCAAGGTGGGCAAGCCGGACCTCCGGGAAGACTATGAGCGGGTGCAGGCAGTCCGTTCCGTCCTGGGCCCGCACCGCAAGCTCATGATCGACGCGAACCAGCGCTGGGATTTGCCCACCACCTTCCGGGCCCTGGATGTCCTGTCCGAATTCGGCCTTGAATGGCTGGAGGAGCCTATCCGTGCCGATGACCTGTGGGCGTACCGCCGGCTCCGCAAGCATTCGCCGGTTCCGATTGCCCTGGGCGAAAACCTGCACACCGTTTACCGCTTCCGCGATTTCATAGAGGCAGAAGCGGTGGACATCATCCAGCCCAACATCATCCGGGTTGGCGGGATCACCCCGTTCCGCCGGATTGTTGAGCTGGCCCGGACCAACAGCATCCGGGTGATGCCCCACCTGCTTCCGGAGCTCTCCGGGCAGTTGGCGCTCACCCTTGCCGAACCCACCCTTGTGGAGGACGTGGAGGAAGCATCATTCGAGCAACTGGGCATCCTGGACGGGCCGTCGCCGGTGCGCTTCAGCGACAGCCGGGTGGCGCTGACCGGCCAGCCGGGGCTCGGCTTTCGCTTCCGGGAAGGGCTGCAACCATGAACGCACATACGACGAACAGGTTTCCGACGTGACAACTGCAACGCTTTCCCTGTCCGAACTCACAACCGCTGCCACAGCTGCAGCCAAAATTTCCGCTGCGGCAGCCGATTCCGAAAGGGCGGGCTGGCTCACGGCGGTGGCTGATGCCCTGGACGCCAACGCCGCCGAACTGGTGGAGATCGCTGACGCGGAGACCAGCCTGGGCAGCACCCGTCTGACCGGCGAGGTTGCCCGGACTACCGGGCAGCTGCGGCTCTTCGCCCAAGTCATCACGGAGGGCTCCTATCTGGAGGCCGTCATCGACCACGCCGACCCGGCCGCCACGCCACCGAGGCCGGACCTCCGCCGCATCCTGCGTCCTATCGGACCGGTGGCTGTATTCTCGGCCTCCAACTTCCCGTTCGCCTTCTCGGTGGCCGGTGGCGATACCGCCTCCGCCCTGGCCGTGGGCTGCTCCGTCATCGTCAAGGCCCACTCGGGCCACCTGCGGCTGTCGGAGCGAACAGCGGAGATCGTGGCGGAGGCGCTCCATGCCGCGGGTGCACCCGCGGGCCTGTTCGCGCTGGTCAGCGGTCGGGAAGTGGGCACCGCACTGGTCCAGGACCCAGCCATCAAGGCAGTGGGCTTCACCGGGTCCATCCCCGGCGGGCGCGCGCTGTTCGACCTCGCCACCTCCCGCCCGGATCCGATTCCGTTCTACGGGGAGTTGGGGAGTCTCAACCCGGTGGTGATCACCCCGGCAGCACTGGCCGAACGCAGCGGCCGGCTCGCCGCCGGACTGGCCGCTTCCTTCACCCTTGGCGCCGGCCAGTTCTGCACCAAGCCCGGCCTGGTCTTCATCCCGGCAGGATCTACCTTTGCCCGGGAAGTGGCGGAGGCCAGCAAGGACAAGCCCGCTGCCGGCATGCTGACCAGCAGGATCGCCGAGGCGTACCCCGACGGACTGCGCAGTTTCGCGTCCGTGCCCGGGGTTGAGGTGGTCAGCGGCAGCGTGGACCAGGACGCCGCCGCCAACGGTGCCGCGCCCGTGGTCTTCTCAACCTCCGCCGCCCGGGTGCTGGAACGCCCCGAACAGCTCCTGGAGGAGTGCTTCGGCCCCACCACCATGCTGATCGAGTACAAGGACCCGGCCGAGCTGTCCGCGGTGCTGGCCAAGGTGCCCGGCAGCCTCACTGCCACTCTGCACGCCCAGCCCGGCGAGGACATCGACGCGCTGGTGGAACAGCTCTCCGGACTGGCCGGCCGGGTCCTGTTCGACGGCTGGCCCACCGGCGTAGCAGTGAACTGGGCCCAACAGCACGGCGGGCCGTACCCTGCCACCACGTCGCTGTTCACCTCGGTGGGTGCGACGGCGGTCCGCCGGTTCCAGCGCCCGGTCGCCTACCAGGACGCCCCGGAATCCGTGCTGCACCCCGCCCTGCACGAGGACAACCCGCTGCGCATCCCGCGCCGCGTGGACGGGGAACTGGTGCTTCCATAAGCGCTCTCTCACTTCATGTCGCTTTAACCCAATCGCTCTCTCACCTGATGCGGGATGAGCACAAACGCTCCCGCAGTTGCGGCCGGAGTTCCGGCCCCAACTGCGGGAGCGTTTTTGGTACGCGCTGGTCGACATTGAATTTGCGCGTCGATGGAGAGAGTCACCGGCAGGCAAATGACCCCGGGACCAACGGCCGCGGGGTCATTTGTTGTCAGGCTTAGAGCTGGAGCGTGACGGGGCGCTGCACCCCGTTCACGGCGGCCGCCGGCCAGCGGGGATCAGCCGTCAGGACCTGCAGCCCGAATTCGGTGAGCTGCACGGTGTCCTCGATCTTCACCTTGGGGCCGGACGGGTTCCAGGTGAAGGTCTGGCCCAGGACCACGGTGTCGGTGACGGCAGAAGTGACGCGGGGGTCTCGTCCGGCGTAGCCGGCGGGTCCGCCCTGGTGGTGCTGCTCCCACTGGTCAGTGCCGAAGCCGTGGCGGGTGTAGGCGGCCTTGATTTCGGTGAAGATCCGGTCCAGCCGCGCGCCGGGGACCGTGGCATCGAAGATGTCGGCCTCCACCGCGGCGATCCGGGACTCGGCGTCGCGTTCTTCGGCGGTGCCGGCGTCGAACCGCACCCAGCGGGTGATGTTGGCTACCAACCCGTCGCGTCGGGCGCAGACCACGGCCATGGCACGCCGGCCGAGGGGGGAATGGGTGGCCAGCGGGTGGCGGAAATCGCTCCGGGAACTGCCGTTGCACAGCAGGACCAGCGGCTCGGCCCCCGCAGCCACCACACGCTCAGCCAGTTTCGAGACCAGCCCGAATTCGGTGGTGTCCGGCCGGGCTACGGACAGCACGTCGGTCATGATGGCCGCCAATTCACTGCTGAGCCGGGCGTACCGGGCACTTTCGCCCGGCAGCAGCTGCTGACGGGCGGCCCGCAGTTCGGCCACGACTTCGGCCTCGGCCAGTGGCTGCTGCCGGGCAGCGGCGGACGTTCCGACGGCGGCGGCAGCCTCGTGCAGGTTTCCGTACCAGGGGACGGTGTGCAGGGAGACGCCCGCCGGGAGCTCCTCGGTCGCAATGCGTCCGGCCTCGTTGCTGAACGTCACCAGGTGGTCGCCGGTCCGGTCGACCAGCACCGCGGCGATGGGGTCGCCGGCCAGGCTGATGTGGACGCGGCTGCCGTCCAGGTACCAGGTCAGCGCCGTGTGCGTGGTCAGCAGCAGCGAATCCCGGCCGGCGGCATCCAGGATGTCCAGCACCCGGCGGCGCTTGACCTCCCGGTCCGCGGCGGAGGCGGGCACAACCCGGACGTCATGGGCGGCCGCGAAACC
>NZ_JBNHFD010000143.1:0-4703 GCF_059089865.1 Arthrobacter sp. Y3221157 | reverse complement strand
ACGCTGCACGCAGGCGAGGCCCCCCACGGCACCACCTTGGTCCCGGCCGACCGCGCCGCCGTCGTGGCTTCCGCCAACACTGACGACGCGCTGCACATCCAGATCCCGGCAAACGCCGAACTGGACGAGCCCGTCCGCGTCGTCCTGACCGGCACCGGCGCAGGCCGCCGCTCCAACTCCCACCACGTGATCGAGGCCGGCGAAAACAGCCGCGCCGTGGTCATCCTGGAACACGACGGCGCAGCCGACCACAACGGCAACGTTGAGGTCTTCGTCCGCGGCGGCGCCCAGCTGACGGTGGTTTCCGTCCAGCTGTGGGAAGACGACGCGAAGCACCTGGCCCAGCACGACGCCGAGGTGGCCAAGGACGCCGTCTACAAGCACATCGCCGTCACCCTTGGCGGCAAGATCGTCCGCCTGAACTCCAACGTCCGGTTCTCCGGCGAAGGGGCCGAGGCGGAACTCCTCGGCCTGTACTTTGCCGACGCCGGGCAGCACCTGGAGCACCGTTCGTTCGTGGACCACAACATGCCCAACTGCAAGTCCAACGTCCTGTACAAGGGCGCGCTGCAGGGCAAGGGTGCGCACACCGTCTGGGTTGGCGACGTCCTCATCCAGAAGCAGGCCGAAGGCACCGACTCCTACGAGAAGAACCAGAACCTGGTCCTGACCGACGGCTGCCGCGCGGACTCCGTGCCAAACCTTGAGATCGAGACCGGCCTGATCGAAGGCGCCGGCCACGCCAGCGCCACCGGCCGTTTCGACGACGAGCACCTGTTCTACCTCATGGCCCGCGGCATTCCGGAAGACGTTGCCCGCCGCCTGGTGGTCCGCGGGTTCCTCAATGAGATCATCCAGCAGATCAAGGTCCCGGCCCTCGAAGAGCGCCTGACCGAGGCTGTGGAACGCGAACTCACGGCAACAGAAAACTGACGAGGGACAGGCAGGGACGCATGAGTGGGAAGCCCAAGGGCGAGCTGGTTTGCAGCGCCAACGACATCCAGGTCAAGCAGGCGCTGCGCATCCTGATCGACGACTACCCGGTAGCCGTGGTGCGGGATTCCATGGGTGATATCCACGCCATCGGGGACACCTGCTCGCACGCCGACATCTCGCTCTCGGAAGGGGATGTGGAAGGCTGCGCCATCGAGTGCTGGGGGCACGGCTCGCAGTTCGACCTGCGCAGCGGCCAGCCCCTCCAGCTCCCCGCCTACGATCCCGTTCCCGTGTTCGCCGTCGAGCTCGACGGCGACGACGTCTACGTGGATGTCACCAACGTTTTGAACGGCGCGGCAGTAGACAACTACTGAGCGCCCTGCAGCACAAGACTTACGAACGAACAAGAAAGAAGAGCATGTCAACTCTTGAGATCAAGGACCTGCACGTCAGCATTGACACGGAGCAGGGCACCAAGGAGATCCTGAAGGGCGTCAGCCTGACCATCCGCACCGGTGAAACCCACGCCATCATGGGCCCCAACGGCTCCGGCAAGTCCACGCTGGCCTCCACCATCGCTGGCCACCCGCGCTACAACGTCACCAGCGGCTCCATCACCCTCGACGGCGAAGACGTCCTGGAGATGAGCGTTGACGAGCGTGCCCGCGCCGGCGTCTTCCTGGCCATGCAGTACCCGGTGGAGGTTCCCGGTGTCACCATGACCAACTTCCTGCGCACCGCCAAGACGGCCATCGACGGCCAGGCTCCGGCCCTGCGCACCTGGACCAAGGACGTCAAGGCGGCCATGGAACAGCTCCGCATCGACGCCGACTTTGCCCAGCGCAACGTCAATGAAGGCTTCTCCGGCGGTGAGAAGAAGCGCGTCGAGATCCTGCAGCTGGAACTCTTCAAGCCGAAGTTCGCCGTCCTGGACGAGACCGACTCCGGCCTGGACGTTGACGCGCTCAAGGTTGTTTCCGAGGGCGTCAACCGCGCCCATGCACAGGGCAACATGGGCACCCTGCTCATCACGCACTACACCCGCATCCTGCGCTACATCAAGCCGGACTTCGTCCACGTGTTCGTGGACGGCCAGGTTGTTGAGGAGGGCGGCCCCGAGCTGGCCGACCGCCTGGAAGAAGAAGGCTACGACCGCTACGCCAAGGGCGCCGGCCCCGCCGTCGCCGCTCCCGCAGCAGTACAGGCCTAGTTAGGACTCTGCCATGACCGAAATCACGCCGGGCCGCACGGCCCTGGAGGATGTCGAAGAGGCGCTGAAGGACGTCATTGACCCCGAGCTCGGGGTCAACGTGGTGGACCTTGGCCTGCTCTACGGGCTGAAGTACTCCGATGACGACGGCGCGCTGCTGATCGACATGACGCTCACCACCGCCGCCTGCCCCCTCACCGACGTGCTCGAGGAGCAGGTTGGCAAGGCACTGGACGGTGTTGTTGACGACTGGCGCCTGAACTGGGTGTGGATGCCGCCATGGGGTCCGGAACGGATCACCGACGACGGCAAGGACCAGATGCGGGCCCTCGGCTTCAACATCTAAATTAAATACGACGACGGCCCGGCCACCTTCTGTGCGAAGGTGGCCGGGCCGTCGGGGTTTAAGGGCGGGAGGCCCCTACAGGCTCGGGGCGGAGAACGTGTCGCACTGGTTGATGTCGCCGGTTTCGTAGCCCCGGTAGAACCAGCGCTGGCGCTGCTCGCTGGAGCCGTGCGTCCAGGCCTCGGGCGTGACCCGTCCGGTGGCCGCTTCCTGGATGCGGTCATCGCCCACCGCGGAAGCCGCGGACAGCGCGTCATTCAGGTCCTGCTGGGTGAGGGCTTCCAGGAACGGCTGGCCGTCCGGGCCGGGCTGGGTGGAGGCGTGCTTGGCCCACAGCCCGGCGTAGCAGTCGGCCTGAAGTTCAACCCGGACGGCGCCGGACTCAGGGCCCTGCGGATCCTGCTGCGCGCGGTCCAGGTAGCCCAGGACATTCTGGATGTGGTGGCCGAACTCGTGCGCCACCACGTACTCCTGGGCCAGCGGCCCGCCGGAGGAACCGAACCGGTTTACCAGTTCCGTGAAGAATCCGGGATCAAAGTAGGCGGTGGTGTCCGTGGGGCAGTAGAACGGACCCACGGCGCTGGAGGCCGTTCCGCAGCCGGTGCTCACGGCTTCGTCGAAAATCACCGTCTCGGGCTGCGGATACTGGACGCTGTACTGCTCCAGGTAAGCGGGCCAGAACGCGTTGAGGCTGTTGACGGTGCCGGTGATGCGGCAGTCCACGCGGGCATCGGCGTCGGCACCGGTTTTGCAAGCCAGGGCGGTGCCCTGGCTTTGCGGGGCGGGAGCAGCGCCGCCCGCCAGGCCCTCCAGAAGCTGGGGGTTGACACCCAGGAGAGCGGCGATCAGCAGGAGCAGACCGCCGCCGATGCCGCCGCCCACTTTCGCTCCGCGGCCCATGCCGCGCCGGTCCTGGACCTGCGAGGGGTCCAGCTGCACATTGTCGTTGAAACTCATGAGGTCACATTACCCTTGGGCCCCGAAGTCAATCCGTGCAGGCCGGTAAAGTTGATCCGATGCCTTTCCTCAACAGAATCCAGCGATGGGCCGGCGAACGGCCCCACGACACCGCCGTCGTGATCGCGGGCCGCCGCCTGTCCTGGGCTGAACTCCGGGACGCCGCGGCCGCCCAGGTTGCGGAGACAAAGGCGGTCACCGCACTGTGTCAGGCCAATTCCGTCGATTTCGCCGTCAACTACGCGGCCGCCGTGGCAGGCGTGCGCCAGTGCGCCGTCCTGGATCCCGCCTGGCACCCGCACCTGCAGGAGGACATCATCCGCCGCATTGGTGCCTCAGCCTTACCTGCGGCGGTCTCACCGGACGACGAACTTCGCGACGGGCCGGCGGAGACCACTTTCCTGATCGGGCTCACCTCCGGCACCACATCCGTACCCAAGGCGTTCACCAGGTCCCGGCGCTCCTGGCAGCAGTCCTTCGACGCCTCCATCGAATTTTTCGGCCTGCGGCAGGATGACGTCACGCTGGCGCCGGGGCCGCTGGCAGCCAGCCTGAACCTGTACGCGCTGAGCGAGTGCCTCTACGCCGGCTCGGAATTCCAGACGCTCGGGCATTTCGACGTCGGGGACGTCCACTCCGCGATCACCCACGACCGCGTCACCCGGCTGGTCGTTGTGCCCACTATGCTGCGGATGCTCAGCGAACGCGGCCTTACCGGCTGCGTGGACGCCTCCGGGGTGCGCACCATCATCTGCGCCGGTTCAAAGCTGGACGCACGGACCCTTGAGGCTGCCCGGCGCTGGGCGCCGCATGCCACCATCTTTGAGTACTACGGCGCCTCGGAATTGAGCTTCGTCTCCGGTGCCGGGCTGCCTGCCGGCGAGCCTGCGGCCGTCGGCGGAACCGGCATCGGCCAGCCTTTCCCGGGCGTGGAGGTTGCCATCCTCGACGACGCCGGGAAACCTGTGCCCGGCGGCGCATCCGGCAACATCTGCGTGCGGAGCGGGATGGTCAGCAACGGCTACCTGTGGGGGGACGACGGGCAGGCCCTGCGGTCCTTCGGCAACTGGTTCACCGTGGGCGACCAGGGTTACCTGGAGGCAGGGGAACTGCACATCCTGGGCCGCCGCGCGGACATGATTCTCACCTCCGGCAAGAACGTCTATCCGCACGAGGTGGAGCTGGCCCTCGCGGCCGTGCCCGGGGTGGCCGCCGCAGTGGCTGCCGGCATGCCGGACGATCTCCGCGGCCAGC
>NZ_JBNHFD010000142.1:0-4756 GCF_059089865.1 Arthrobacter sp. Y3221157 | reverse complement strand
GGAAGACGATGGCGCCGCTAAGTCCCAGCTTCACCAGGCGTCCACGGCTGAGGATCAACAGGCCCACCGTTATTTCTCCTGCAGCGGCACGCTGGCCCGTGGCCGGGCGTCCGGAGCGCTGCCCGCCGGAAGCGGGACGTCCCGTTCCTCCGCGGGGAGCGTCGCTGCGGGTGATGCGTGAATCCGTGCGGCCTTCCGAGCTGCGTCCGTCGGAACCCCGGCCCGCTCCTGCGCGGCCGCCAGCGGCGGGAACGTCGTTGCGGTGGGTGCTGCCGGTGGTGCCGCGGCCGCGGGCGTTGCGGCGTGCAGCCGCAGCGGCAATGGCGCGGTCCTCGTTCTGCTCACGGACGAAGTCGGCAGCGGCGCGTGCCTCGGTGCGGCCTTCGAAGGTCGCGGCGCGGCGCTCTGCGCGGGGAACGTCGGTGCGGGCAGGCTCGGCAGAGACCTTGCCGCGGCCGCCACGTCCGCCGCGGCCTCCCGCGGTGGGGGCAGCCTGGCGGCGGGCGCGCTTACGCTCGGCGTTGGCTCCGGTGGAGGTGCCGCCGCCCTGTTTCTGGGCCTTGGCTGCGAGCAGTGCGGCGCGGGTGCGGGGATCAACCTTGTCGGCCATTTCGCCCACCAGCTCGGCGACGAGGGGCGAGCTGGCCGTGACGCGTTCGAAGTTCACGTCCACGCCTGCGGCCTTCATCAGCTTCTTGACGTCGGTCTGCTGTTCCGGGAGGGTCAGCGTGACCACGGTGCCGTCGGAGCCGGCGCGGGCGGTACGGCCGGAGCGGTGCAGGTAAGCCTTGTGCTCGGTAGGCGGATCAACGTGGATCACCAGTTCGACGTCGTCCACGTGCACGCCGCGGGCAGCGACGTCGGTGGCCACCAGCACGCGCACCTCGCCGGAGGAGAACTCGGCCAGGTTGCGGTCCCGGGCGTTCTGCGACAGGTTGCCGTGCAGGTCCACGGCGGGGATGCCGGCGTCGGTCAGGGTCTTGGCGAGCTTGCGGGCGTGGTGCTTGGTCCGCATGAAGAGGACGCGGCGGCCGGCGCCGGACGCGAGCTCCACGATCAGCTGCTTCTTGACGGTCTGGTCGTTGACCACCAGCACGTGGTGCTCCATGGTGGTCACCGCGGCCTGCGGATCATCCACAGAATGGGTCAGCGGGTTGGACAGGTAGCGCTGGACGATCTTGTCCACGCCGTTATCCAGGGTGGCGGAGAAGAGCAGGCGCTGGCCCTGGCTGGGGGTCATGTCCATGAGTTTCTTCACCACGGGCAGGAAGCCAAGGTCAGCCATGTGGTCGGCCTCGTCCAGGACGGTGATTTCCACGGCCTCGAGGGTCAGGATGCGCTGGCGGATCAGGTCCTCCAGGCGGCCCGGGCAGGCGATAACAATGTCGACGCCGGCGCGGAGTGCCTTTTCCTGCCGGGCCTGGGAGATGCCGCCGTAGATCACGGTGGTGTTCAGGCCGGCGGCCTTGGCCAGCGGCTCGATGGTGGCATTGATCTGGGTTGCCAGTTCACGCGTGGGCGCCAGGACCAGGCCCATGGGGCGGCCGGGCTTGCGGAAGTACGGCGCTTCGCGTTCTGCCAGCCGGGCCACCAGCGGAATGGCGAAGGCAATGGTTTTACCGGAACCGGTGCGGCCGCGGCCCAGGACGTCGCGTCCGGCCAGCGTGTCCGGCAGGGTCTTCACCTGGATGGGGAACGGGGATTCGATTCCCTGCGCGGCAAGGGTATCGGCAAGGGCTTTGGGCGTGCCGAGGGCAGCAAAAGTAGTCAAAGTCAAAGGTCTTTCAGGCGGTATCCGTGCGGATATCGGCCCCCGGCGCCGGTTGGCCCAAGGGTTTCGCCGAAGAAAATTCAGGTGGTCACACCAGCCTGCTGCCGCTTATGCAAAGCGACGGCCGGGACCAAATGGAACGCGTTCATCGACGCAGGATGTGCCTCTCACATGAAAAAAGCCCAGTCCCTAAATGGAGGGAACCCGGGCATCACTGCACATCAAGTTTCACCAGTCTAGCATCCCGCGCGGGTCCGCCCCGCCCTGCCGGCCCCGGGGCGTTGCCTCAGCAGGCGGGGCAGGGCAGTGTTGAGGCATGAGCGAACAGGCAGCACACCACCACGACAGGCACCACGGCGACGCCTCCCCCGGCGGCGGTACCGGTGGCATCGGAAGCGGGATCCGCGGCGACGACGCCGCCTCGATCTGGGACGAGCGCTACCGCACCAAACCCCAGATGTGGAGCGGCAAACCGAACCCGCAGTTGGTGCGGGAAGCCGGCGGGTTGAGGCCGGGCAAGGCGCTGGACCTTGGCTGCGGCGAGGGCGCCGACGCCATTTGGCTCGCGCAGCAGGGCTGGACGGTGACCGCCGTCGACGTGTCCGCCGTCGCGCTGGAACGCGCGCAGTCTCACGAGAAAGCTGCGCTGGCAAGGGAAAGCGTCCACGCGGCCGATGGTGCCATTGCCAGCCGGATCACCTGGCAGCAGGCCGACCTGGAACAGTGGCAGCCCGAGGGGACCTTCGACCTGGTGACCTCGCAGTTCCTCCACTCCCAGGAACTGGCCTGGCAGGGGCCGCTGCGGACGGCCGCTGCGGCTGTGAAACCGGGCGGGACGCTGCTGGTGGTGGGCCATCACCCGGACCGGCTTCCGCCGTGGGGCGCCAACCACCACAACCACCGGGACATGTTCTACACCGGGGATGAACTGGTTCACGAACTGGGGCTGGACGGTCCCGGGTGGCAGCTTGAAGTCCTCACCAGCCGGGAACGCCCGGTGACCGGACCGGAAGGCGAGCGTGCCACCATCGCGGACGTCGTCCTGCGGGCAACCCGCCTCCCCTGACGCTGGAAGAGTTTTTGTCCAGATATGGCGACTTCAGCGGCCGCAAGTCGCCATCTCCGGACAAAAACTCAAGGGGTTTTGGTGGTGACCCGCGGCGCAACCAGTGCCGCCGCTGCGGCGATCACGGCGGCAAGGCCGAAGACTCCGGAAAAGGACGCCGCCGTCGTCGTATATGCCGCGAAGACGATGCCCGTGGTGGCCAGCGCCAACGCCCCGCCCAGCGAGTCTGCGATGGACATGGCGGAGCTGTTGAAGCCCTCGTTGTCTTTGGTGGACAGGGCCAGGGTCATGACGCTGAGCCGGGGATAGAGCAGGCCCATCCCGCCGCCGGCAAAGATCCAGCCACCGATGGCGACCCCGGCCGGCCAGTGCAGCGCAGTGGTGGCCAGGGCGAGCAGCACCGCGCCCAGGACCATCAGCGCCCCGGCCGTCACGGCGGCGCGGTGGGACAGCCTTGTGCCCAGCCGGCCCTGCACGGCCGCTGCCCCGGCCCAGGCAAGCGCCCCGCCGGTGAGCGTGAGCCCGGCGAAGGTGGGTGGGAATTCGTACTGCTCGATCAGCAGGTATGGCAGGTAGACCTCGGCGCCGAAGAATGCGGCCGAGGCGAGTCCGCGGGCAAGGATGACGCTGGGCAGGCCGCGCCGGGACAGGAGCGTGCCGCGCGGAACCAGCGGGCGGACCGCCAGCAGGGCAAGGACGACGGCGGCAACGGCCAGGAGCCCCGCGGCTACGGGAAGCCCGGGGATCCGGAGCTCCGTGGACAGGTTCAGCGCCAGCACCGCCAGCGCGGCGAGCGCCGCCCAGGCCAGCCGGCCCACCGCCCACGGAGCCTTGGCGGCTTCTGCCGGCTGCGGGGCCATTCCCCGCAGAACGGGCGCGATCATCAGCAGCGCCGGGATGACCAGGCCCACCACGCCGAGGAACACCCAGTGCCAGCTGAAGACCTGTGCCACGATCCCGGCGGCAAACGGGCCAACGAGGGACGGGATCACCCACGCCGCGGAAAACGCTGCGAAGATCTTCGGGTGCAGCACACCGGGATAGATCCGGGCCACGAGCACGTACAGGGCGACGGTGAGGGCGCCGCCGCCCAGGCCCTGGACCAGCCGGCCGGAAACGAGCATGGGCATGGTGGCGGAGGTCCCCGCGATCAGCAGGCCCAGGACAAAAAGTGCCACGGAGGCGTAAAGAGGTGCGGTGGGGCCGCGCCTGTCCGACCAGTTGCCGGCGGCCACCATGCCGATGACGCCCGTGGCCAGCGGACCGGCGAAGGCCAGGGCGTAGAGGCCGGCGCCGTCCAGCTCGCGGCTGACCAGTGGCATGATGGTGGTCACCGCGAGCGATTCGAACGCGGCGAGGAACACCAGTGCACACGTGCCGATGGTGACCCAGAGGTAGGGGCGCTGCAGGATCCCGGCGGCGGGATGCGTGGCTGGAAGGGTGGGTCCGGGCACGGTCACGGCCTAACCGACGAACCTGTTGCGGCCGGCGCGGTAACCGAAGACCGCCGCGAACAGCCCGACCACCAGGAACAGGAACCCGGCGGCCGCGAAGGACCCGGTTGCCTGGTGCAGTTGACCCACCATTAGGGTCCCGGTGGAACCCAGCCCGTAGCCCACGCCCTGCATCATCCCGGACAGGTGCGCGGCGGTGTGCCCGTCCCGGGTCCGCAGCATAATCATGGTCAGCGCCACGGCTGTGAGGCTGCCCTGCCCCAGTCCCAGCAGGCCCGCCCATACCCACACCAGGTCCAGCGGCCCGAAGATGCAGAACGCGAATCCGGCGCCGGTCATCAGCGCGACCACCGTATTGATGGCCCGCTGGCTGGCCCTCACGGCCCGCGACCAAGGCTGCGCCTTCCCCAACTGCACCATCCCCGCGCCCTGGTGCGAAGCCCACCACATCACCTATTGGTCACA
>NZ_JBNHFD010000141.1:0-4775 GCF_059089865.1 Arthrobacter sp. Y3221157 | reverse complement strand
TCATAGCGTGGGGGAAACGCCCGGTCCCATTCCGAACCCGGAAGCTAAGACCCACAGCGCCGATGGTACTGCACCCGGGAGGGTGTGGGAGAGTAGGTCACCGCCGGACATAACATTAGTAGGGCCCTGACAAACACTGTCAGGGCCCTACCACTTTAACCACCCACCCACGTCATGCACCGAGACCCGCGGCGGCCCCCCACGGATGCAGCCGCCCTGGCACCTAGACTCGTCTCATGACCCGTTCAGCAGATGCCCCCGGCCGGCGCGCCACCATCCTGGACGTTGCGGCTGCTGCAGGTGTCTCCCGCCAGACCGTTACCCGGGCCATGAATGACATGCCTGGTATCAGTGCGGCCACGCGAGAGCGGGTCAAGAGATGCGCGGTGGAGTTGGGCTACTCCCCAAGCCGGTTCGCGAAAGGGCTTGTCCAGGGCGCGCGAACTTCGGTAGGCCTGGCAATCCCGGATCTGACCAACCCCTACTTCCCAGCTTTTGCGTCCAGCGTGGTGGAAGCTGCCACGCAGCGGGGCTGGAATGTCGTGGTGGATGATTACGGGCACGGCACAGGTAGCGGTCTCGATGCTGTTACCCGGCTGGCACCCCAGGTTGACGCCCTGATCGGGTACCTCGGGGAGCATGGGGCTGAGGCGCAGTCCCTCATGGGCAGCCGCCCCGTGGTGGGCCTGGACTACCCGGACGGCAGTTCCGCCGGCAGCATCGGATTCGACTACCCGTATGCAGCCAGGCTGGCCCTACATCATTTGACCACCGCCGGTCGGCACAAGGTGGCCTTCCTCGACTCGGACCAGGGCGGTCCGGCTGCCAGCCGTGGGGCTGCTGTTGCTGCGGCTGCGGCGGCAGCAGGCATCCCGTTGACTACGGTCCAGTCCTCCCCGTCCGCCACGGCTGCCCGCGAGGCAGTCGACAAGCTGCTTGACGAAGAGCCGGAAGTGGAAGCGCTGCTGGCGTTCAATGATGTGATGGCAGCAGGTGCGCTGAAGGCACTCCACAGTTCAGGAAGGTCTGTCCCTGAGGACTGTGCCGTCATCGGGATGGATGGCATTCCTTTGGGCGAACTTGTCACTCCCGAGCTGACCACGCTCGCCCTTGACCTGCGCGCAGTGGGCCGGGCCGCCGTCGACCTCATGGAAGCCCTGCTCTCCGGTGCGGTGGCGCCGGGAAGCACCGCTGCTTCACTCACCCTCCGGCACGAACTTATCGTCCGTCAATCCGCCTGAGGCCTATTCAAAAGGGGCGACAGCAGCTAGGCTTGATCGCATTCGTGAACGTTCACGCACCATCAGGCCCCTCTCTCCAGCAAGGACCGCCATGCCAGCCCAGACTCCCTTCACACCAGCAGGAACCACCCTGACATTCGGCACCGCGCAGGAGTCGGAAGTTCTTGAGGTAGGGGCAGCAGCGGTACGGGAACTGGCGTCGGTGAAACCCGGGAGCGGATCGCTCCCGGCACGGGCCTACCTTTCAAGCAACGCGCCCAAGCTCTCCCTGAATGGTGAATGGCGCTTCCGGTTGAGCCCCGGTATCCGCTCCGCGCCGGCAGCCGGCTGGCAGTTGGGAGAGGACCTTGAAGGCTTCACCGCCCTGCCCGTCCCATCCAGCTGGCCAATGCACGGCCATGGCGCGCCCGAGTACACCAACGTCCAGTTCCCCTTTGCGGTCGAACCGCCGCACGTTCCCGAGTCAAACCCCATCGGAGACCACCTGCGGACCTTCGAGGCCGGACCCGCGTTCCTGCCTCATGCTGTGCTGCGGTTTGACGGAATAGAGTCCGCCGCCACCATCTGGCTGAACGGGGTGGAGCTGGGAACCACCCGCGGGAGCAGGCTGCCCCACGAGTTTGACGTCTCAGGCGTCCTGGTGGAAGGCACCAATACGCTTGCCGTCAGGGTGGCCCAGTTCTCGGCTGCCAGCTACGTCGAAGACCAGGACATGTGGTGGCTCCCGGGAATTTTCCGGGATGTCACACTCCAGGCCCGGCCAGCGGCTGGCATCGATGATCTCTTCGTCCATGCCGGCTATGACCACGGAAGTCACGAAGGCGTGCTTCGCGTCGAGGTGAGCCGGGGCGGGAAGGCGATTGACGCCGTCGTACGCGTTCCCGCCTTGGGGCTGGAACTACCGGCCGGAACGGAGGTGCGCGTCCCCGGCGTCGAACCCTGGTCGGCTGAGCTGCCGAAACTCTACGATGCATCGGTCAGCACTCCGGGCGAGACTGTCAGCCTGCAGCTGGGCTTCCGCAGCGTCACCATCGAAGATGCGCAGTTCAAGGTCAACGGCCGGCGCATCCTGCTACGCGGCGTTAACCGCCACGAACATCATCCCCGCCTGGGCCGCGTTGTTCCCCAGGATGTCGTGGAGGCTGAGCTGCGGCTGATGAAGCAGCACAACATCAATGCCATCCGGACGTCCCATTACCCGCCGCATCCCGAATTTCTGGCGCTTGCTGACCGGCTGGGCTTCTATGTAGTCCTTGAATGCGACCTGGAAACGCACGGGTTTGAAAGTGCCGGTTGGGTGCAGAATCCCAGTGACGATCCGCATTGGGAACCCGCGCTGCTGGACAGGATGCAGCGTACGGTCGAGCGGGACAAGAACCATCCGTCCGTGATCATGTGGTCGCTCGGCAACGAGGCCGGAACCGGCAGGAACCTCGCGGCCATGTCGCGCTGGACCAAGGACCGCGATCCCTCCCGCCCCATCCACTACGAGGGGGACTGGTCCTCGCCCTACGTGGACGTCTACTCGCGCATGTACGCCAGCCAGGACGAAACGGCACTGATCGGACAGGGCATCGAACCGCCCCTCGAGGACGCGGCCCTCGACGCCCGGCGCCGGGCCATGCCCTTTGTGCTGTGCGAGTACGTGCATGCCATGGGGAACGGCCCCGGCGGCATGAGTGAGTACCAGGAGCTCTTCGAGCGGCATCCGCGCCTCATGGGCGGCTTCGTGTGGGAGTGGCTGGAGCACGGCATCACCGTGCAGTCCGCTGAGGGTGGTGAGTACTTCGGGTACGGCGGCGATTTCGGTGAGGAAATTCACGACGGCAACTTCGTCACGGACGGCCTGGTGGACGCGGACCGCAAACCGCGGCCGGGACTACTGGACTTCAAGAAGGTCGTCGAGCCACTCAGGATTGAGGTGGCCGATGACTGGTCCGGGTTCCGGATCCGCAACCTGCAGGACTTCGCCGACACCTCCGCGTATGAGTTCCGTTATACCGTTGAGACCGACGGCGGCCTGCTGGACGCCGGACCGGTACAGCTCGCGCCGTTGCCGCCGCAGTCCGAAACTGCGGTTCCCCTGCCCGCCGCCGTTGCGGACAGTGCCGCCACACTTGCCCGTGCCGGACAGGCAGCGGTCTTGACGGTGCGGGCGGTTCTTGCGGCCGATTCTTCCTGGGCTGCCGTAGGCCATGAAATTTCATGGGGCCAGTCCGTCCTATCTGCCAGTACTGCTGAGCCTGCAGCGACCGAACGTGTCCTTGTCTTGGAGAACGAGCTGCGGCTGGGGCCGGCAGTCTTCAGCCGGATCACCGGGATGCCCATCCTCCTGGGAGATCTGCCTGTTGAGAAGCTGGGGCTGGTGCTGTGGTGGGCGCCCACCGACAACGACCTGGGCCGGGAATGGACCGGCGAGGACCCGCGCCCGCTCGCCACGCAGTGGAAGGACGCCGGGCTGAACCGGCTGCACACCCGGCTTGTCGGCATCAGTGCCGAGGCAACGGCCGACGGCGGTGAGCGGCTCATAGTCCGTACGCGCGTGGGTGCCGCGGACAAGCAGTACGGAGTTCAGGTGGATTATTCCTGGACCAGCGACGGCGCGTCCCTGGCTCTCCAGACGAACGTCCGCCCGGAAGGGACCTGGGTCAGCGCCGGCTTTGAGGTGGAATGGGCACGTATCGGCCTGGAGCTTGTCCTAGCAGGAGAGGCGTCAGCAGTGCGCTGGTTCGGGAAAGGCCCGCACCAGAGTTATCCGGACACCGGCCAAGGTGCCCGTACGGGATGGTTCTCCCTTCCGCTCGCCGACCTGGACGTGGACTATGTCCGCCCCCAGGAATCAGGTGCCCGCTCCGGAGTCCGTTCCGCCTCCTTGGACGTTGCCGGAAGCCTGCTGCAGGTCACGGGTGAGCCTTTTGCCCTGACAGTACGGCCATACAGCTTGGCAGTCCTTGACGCGGCAGCCCACCGGCCAGAGCTTGGGGCGGATGGCATGACCTACATGTACCTGGACCATGTGCAGCGGGGAGTGGGCACGGCGGCTTGCGGGCCTGGAGTCCTGGAGCCGTACCGGCTGAAGCCCCGGGCGGCAGAGTTCACTGTCGTCTTCCGGACGGTAGGGGTAAATCCAGTGTGAGCTACTGCATACTTAAACCGCCGCGGGCGGTTTGGTACGGATGGCCCTCTGTTGGACCCCGGAATTCCCGTCATCACGGTGATTTTGGGGCTCTGGCTGACGTGGCTGGGGCGATTTGCGGTGAGCCTTACGGGCGTGTATTGTTTTCTGAGTCGCCGCCGCTGAAGCGGAAAAATAGCGGCCAAACCCCCTTTGAACAGCCTGGAAAATGGCCCGCTTGCTAGCGCGCCTTGACCTGGTGGGGACTGATCACGAATGCTGCAACTGCTGGAAAGCGGATTTGCAAAGTATTTGGCGGTCGGGTAAGTTTGAAAAGTTGCTCCGGAGCGATCCTGAATGTTTGGTTTGGGTGGTGCCGGGTGTGTCTGTTGTTTGAGAACTCAATAGTGTGCCAAGTT
>NZ_JBNHFD010000140.1:0-4942 GCF_059089865.1 Arthrobacter sp. Y3221157 | reverse complement strand
CCACCCCTGGCGTTCTGGCTGGTCGCAGGCCTCGGCTCGCTGGCAGCGCTCGGTTTCGCGTTCCTGCAGTCCGGCGGGATCGGCCACCTGCACTGGGCCGACCTCCTGCTGCTGGGCGCCGTGGCCTGCGCCGCGGTGGGCTATGCCGAGGGCGGCCTCCTGGCACGGGAGGTAGGTTCCTGGCAGACCATTGCCTGGGCCCTGGTCCTTGCCTCCCCGCTGATGCTGGCCCTCGCCGCAGTGTCCGTCGCGGCCCAGCCCCCGCAGGCCACACCCGTCCAGTGGTGCGCCTTCGCATACCTGGCCGTGGTGAGCATGTTCCTCGGGTTCTTCGCCTGGTACCGCGGGCTGGCCCTCGGGCCCATCGCCCAGGTCAGCCAGGTCCAGCTCCTCCAGCCCGTCATGAGCATCTGTTGGGCCGCGCTCCTGCTGGGCGAAGCCCTCTCCTGGGCCACCGCCCTCGGTGGCCTGGCTGTGATCGCCTGCGCCGGCGCCGCCGTGCGCGTCCGGCTGAACCGCCCCGCTTCCTGACAAGCCCCTGCCCAACCTGAAAGGTCCCCAGATGTACATTCCCGCCCAATTCGCCCCCGGCCCCGACGCCCTCCAGCACCTCCTGTCCCGCCCTGCCGCGGCCAACCTTGTCACCATGACGGAGCAGGGCCTGCAGGCCACGCTGCTGCCGTTCGTCTACGAACCGTCCGTGGGCAAGCATGGCGCTCTGCACGCCCATGCCGCCCGCAACAACCCGCAGTTCTCCAGCCTGCCCGATGGGGAGGCGCTCGCCATTCTGCAGGGGCCCGACGCCTACATCTCCCCGTCCTGGTACCCCTCCAAGGCCGAGCACGGCCGCGTGGTGCCCACCTGGAACTACTCCACCGCGCATGTGTACGGCCGGATGGTGATCCATGACGACGCCGGATGGCTGGCCCGGCATGTCCGGAGCCTCACCGATCGGCATGAGGAAGGACGGGACCAGCCGTGGAGCGTGGATGATGCACCGGAGCGGTTCATCGCCGGGCAGCTGCGCGCCATCGTGGGGGTCGAACTGCTGATCACCCGCATCGAGGCCAAGGAAAAGCTGAGCCAGAACCGCTCGGCAGCCGACGCCGGCGGAGTGATCGCCGGCCTGCGGGCAGCCGGGCAGGAAGCCAGCGCCGCCGCCGTCGAACGCGTGCGCGGCTGAGCCGCAGGGGAAAAGGTCAGCTGGCGCGCTCCAGCAGGACCATCACCTCGTAGTGCATGGTCTGCGGGAACATGTCCAGGACCCGGGCACGCCGGGCCGTGAACGAGGGGAGCGCAGCCAGGTCGCGGGCCAGTGACTGGGCGTTGCAGCTGGAGTAGGCAACGTGCTGCACGTCCGAGGACTCCAGCCAGCCGCAGAGCTCCTTGCCGATGCCGCGCCGGGGCGGGTTGACGATGACCAGCTCCGGCGAACGGTCCGCCCCGAGGGCAAACGCGGTGGCATCTCCGGCCTGGAAACTCACGCGATCCAGGCCGGCCTCTTTGCTGCTGAGTTTGGCCGAGACGATGGCCTCCCGGCTTGTTTCGATCCCGGTGACGTCCCGTGCGGGTCCGGCGCAATGCAGGGCGAAGCCGCCCACGCCGCAATACAGGTCCCAGACCGACGCCGGATCCAGCTCGTCCACCCACTCGCGACCCTGCCGGTACAGCGCCGCGGCCATCGGGGTGTTCGTCTGGAAAAAGCTTTGCGGCCGCAGGTGCAGGTCCAGTCCGTTGACCCGCATCCGCAGCGTGGACTGCTCCGTCAGCAGGATCTCGCGGTCGCCTTCCAGTACCGCCTTGTGTTCCGGGTGCAGGTTCACCGAGACCACCTTCACTTGCGGCAGTGCGGCCAGGAGCGAGGGGAGGTGTTTCCGGATCCGGGGCAGCAGCTGCTCGGAGCGCAGGACCAGGCGGAGCATCACCTCGCCGTCGGGGGACTCGGTGATGATGATGTGCTTGAGCTCGCCGCGGCGCTGCGGCACGTCATAGGGAGTCAGCCTCGCCTGTCCGATGAACCCGGCCAACACCGGAAAGCAGGCCAGCAGCCCTGGCGAGCAGACGCCGCATTCGCGCAGGTCCACGCCATGGCCGTCGGCATCCAGGATCCCGATGGTCGGGTTTTGCGCCGTCCCGCCGATCACCATTTTGGCTTTGTTGCGGAAGCCGGACTCCTGGCTCCCGACGGGCAGCAGCCACTCCAGTTCGGTGTGCGGTGAGAGGAGGGTCTCGCAGTGCCCCTGCTTGCCGGCGAGCTGCTCCGCGTAGGGCACCCCCATCTGGGTGCAGGAGCGGCAGGCGGCGGCGTCGAAGTAGGAACAATGCATGACCGGACAATTTTACCCGCCCGCGGAAACCCCGACGGCGGCACCCGGCCGGGCGCCGCCGTCGTACGCCGTCCCGGGGCACTTTGAGGCGAAAAAGTGCAGGGAGTGCCCTAAGCGACGGCGTGTTCGTGTCAATGTGCCCCGGTTCGGCTGCCCGATCACGGCACGGCGTAACAACGTGCAACATAAGCATGCATCCATGCATTTGGTGACTGTTTCTTCGGCAAGCGTGCTAGTTTCGGCACTGCCGCCGTTCACTTCTTCGGTGCCCACTGCCGCAGGCGCGCGGTGCACCACACCCCTACTGGAGATGCCCATGGAACCCTCATCACCGCTGACCCTGGCCTCACCGCCGGATACATCCCCAGCCGAGTCGGGGCTCCGGCGCTCCATGGGGCCGCGGCACCTGGTGATGATCGCCATGGGCGGCGTGATCGGTTCTGGACTGTTCCTGAGCTCGGGCTACACCATCTCGCAGGCCGGACCGCTCGGCGCGGTCATCGCCTACCTCATCGGCGCCTTCGTGGTGTACCTGGTGATGGCCTGCCTGGGCGAACTCGCCATTGCCTACCCGGTGTCCGGCGCGTTCCACATCTACGCCGCCCGCTCGATCGGACCGGCCACGGGATTCGCCACGGCCTGGCTGTACTGGCTCTGCTGGGCCGTGGCCATCGGCTCCGAGTTCACCGCGTCCGGCCTGCTGATGCAGCGCTGGTTCCCGGACGTGGAGGTCTGGGTCTGGTGCCTGGTGTTCGCCGCGGTCCTGTTTGGCTTCAATGCCGTGTCCTCGAAGTTCTTCGGCGAGGCCGAGTTCTGGTTCGCCATTGTGAAAGTGGCCGCGATCATCGGCCTCATCGTCCTGGGTGGCGCGGCCCTGTTCGGCTTCCACCCGCTCAGTGCCGGTGGCAGCCACCCCCACCTGTTCGAGAACTTCAGCACCGAAGCCGGGCTCTTCCCGAACGGATTCACCGGCGTCCTGGTCACCGTGCTCGCGGTCTTCTACGCCTTCTCCGGTTCCGAACTGATCGGCGTCGCGGCGGGTGAAACAAAGGACCCGGCCATCAGCATCCCCAAGGCGATGCGCACCACCGTGATCCGCCTGCTCATCTTCTTCGTCGGAGCCATTACCGTCATCGCCGCGACCATCCCCTACACCGAGGTGGGACTGGACGAGAGCCCGTTCGTGACAGTCTTCTCCGCCGTTGGCATCCCGTTCGCCGCCGATATCATGAACTTCGTCATCATCACCGCACTCCTGTCCGCCGGCAACAGCGGTCTCTTCTCCTGCGCCCGGATGCTCTACTCCCTCGCTGACGAAGGCCATGCACCCCGCGCCTTCAAAAAGCTGACGCGCCGCGGCATCCCGCTGGTGGCACTCGCCGTCAGCATGGTGGGCGGCCTCGCCTCCCTGGTCAGCAGCGTGGTGGCACCGGAGACGGTGTACCTGGTCCTCGTGTCCGTGGCCGGCTTCGCCGTGGTGGGCGTGTGGATGTCCATCACCGCCTCGCACTTCTTCCACCGCCGGGCGTTCGTCCGCAGCGGCGGCAACGTAACGGACCTCGCGTACAAGGCCCCGCTGTTCCCGCTGGTTCCCATCCTGGCGTTCACCCTGTGCGTCGTTTCGCTGGTGGGCATTGCCCTCGACCCCACCCAGGTGGCCGCGCTCTACTTCGGCGTCCCCTTCGTGGCCGCCTGTTACGCCTGGTTCCACGTCCGGCACGGACGCAAGGCTGCCGCGGCGAGGCAGGGCTAGGGGACGGACGACGGCGGCCGGACGGCAGGTGCGCTTCAGGCACCTGCGCGGAGGACGCCGTCGTTCATTGCCCCTTTCTTCGCCGCCGGGCGTGACGCTGCCGTGGAAGAATGGGGCGGGATTACCGGCCGGAAGGGGCATGTGAGCGTGGAATCGTCCGCCGAGGCGTCGTCGATGGCGCAAGGGCTGCGCCTCGTGCGGCTGGTGGCGGACCGGGAAATCCGCGGCCGGCAGCTGCTCGGGGTTTCGCAGCTCGCCGCCGAGCTGGGCATGGACCAGAGCAGGGTCTCGCGGCTGGCCCAGGAATTGTGCGACCTCGGCCTGCTGGAGCGTGCGGACCGCGGCCCCTTCCGGACCGGCCCGCGTTTCTTCACCCTCGCCGCCTCACTCAACACCGGCTGGGTCCGGCAAGCGAAGACCGAGCTCGAGGCGCTGGTGGCCGCCCTGGGGCTCCGGGCAAGGCTCTCCGTTCGGGACGGCTTCCGCGTGGTCCTGCTCCGTGCCTCCAGCAACGACGCCGGTCCCGGAAGCTTCGTGAAGCCGGGGATGGTGACGCCGGTGTGGTGCACCGGTGCCGGCCGGGCACTGTTGTGGGACTTTGACCGCCCCGGCCTGGATGCGCTGCTCGGCGGGGTGAACTTCATCGGGATCGGCGGTCCGGGGGCTGCCCACACCACCGCCGAGGTCTGGGGGCTGATGGAACGGGACCGGGCCGCCGGGTTTGTTGCCGCCTACCAGGAATTCGAGCACGAGGTGGTGGAGATTGCCGTGCCGGTCCGCGATGCCGGCGGCCGCATCACCGCTTCGCTGAGTGTCCTCGGCGCCCGGGCCGAGCTGGCGTCCGGGCCTGCTGCTGCCGCCG
>NZ_JBNHFD010000139.1:0-5043 GCF_059089865.1 Arthrobacter sp. Y3221157 | reverse complement strand
GGCGGCAAGCTGCGCGCCGGCCGGTCCCGCAACGACCAGGTGGCAACCCTGGGCCGGATGTTCCTGCGCGACCACGCCCGGATCATCGCCCGCGGCGTGCTGGACACCGTTGACGCGCTGGTGGACCAGGCCAAAGCCCACCAGGGCGTCGCCATGCCGGGGCGCACCCACCTGCAGCACGCCCAGCCCGTCCTGCTCAGCCACCACCTGCTGGCCCATGCCTGGGCCCTGCTGCGCGACGTGCAGCGGCTACAGGACTGGGACAAGCGGGCCGGTGTTTCCCCGTACGGGTCAGGTGCTCTGGCCGGGTCCTCGCTGGGGCTCGATCCCGAGGCGGTGGCTGCGGACCTTGGCTTCTACTCCGCGGTCCACAACTCCATCGACGGCACGGCGTCCCGCGATGTTTTCGCCGAGTTCGCCTGGGTGTGCTCCATGATCGGCGTGGACCTGTCCCGGATATCGGAGGAAGTGATCTTCTGGGCCACCAAGGAGTTCTCCTTCGTCACGCTGCATGACTCGTACTCCACGGGGTCCTCGATCATGCCGCAGAAGAAGAACCCGGACGTGGCCGAGCTGGCCCGCGGCAAGGCGGGGCGCCTGATCGGCAACCTGACCGGGCTCCTTGCAACCCTCAAGGGCCTGCCGCTCGCGTACAACCGCGACCTGCAGGAGGACAAGGAACCGGTGTTCGACGCCGCTGACACGCTGGAGCTCCTGCTTCCGGCCGTCTCCGGCATGATCGCCACGCTGACCTTCAACCGGGAGCGGATGGAGTCGCTGGCACCTCAGGGCTTTGCGCTGGCCACGGACATCGCCGAATGGCTGGTCCGGCAGGGCGTCCCGTTCCGTGAGGCGCATGAGCTGTCCGGTGCGGCGGTCAAGCAGGCCGAGTCCCGCGGTGTCGAGCTGTGGGACCTGACCGACGACGAGTATGCGGCCATCTCGGCGCACCTCACCCCTGAGGTCCGGACGGTCCTGTCCACGGAGGGGTCGCTGAACAGCCGCAACTCCCAGGGCGGAACGGCGCCGGCCGCCGTCGAGCGCCAGTTGGCCGCCCTTGAAGGCGAGCTCGCCGCGGTCCGGGAGTACGCAAGGTAACACCCCGACGCTCTTTCACTTGATGCGCCTTTCTGGCCAACGCGCTCTCACTTTCGCTAAGAAAGTGAGAGCGCGTTGGCCACTTTCATGCAACAACTGAGAGAGCGTTGTGCCGTCCAGGCATGGACCCGCCGCTAGCATGGCGTCATGAGCGAAACCTTCCGGAAGTTCCTCCGCACCCTGCCCGACTTCCCGGCCGACCTTCCCAGCTTTGATCCGGCCGGCGCTGCGCGGAACCCGGTGGAGTTGTTCAAGCAGTGGCTGGACGAGGCGCTGGACGCGGGGGAGCAGCAGCCCCACGCCTTCAGCCTGGCCACCGTCAGTGCCGGTCAGCAGCCGTCCTCACGCATGCTGATCCTGAAGAACATCGACGGCGACGGCTGGCATTTCGCCACCTCCCGCACCTCCCGCAAGGGACAGGAACTGGACGTCGTCCCGCAGGCCGCCATGAACTTCTACTGGGCCTCCCTGGGGCGCCAAGTCCGCGTGGCCGGGCCGGTGGTCCAGCTCTCCGCCGAGGCCTCCGCGCGCGACTGGGCGGAACGTCCGCGCGCCGACGGCAGCACCAACCCCCACTGGCAGCTGTACGCGGTCCAGCCCACGGAGTTCGAGTTCTGGCAGGGGAGCAGCGACGGTGAACATGTCCGGCACCGCCTGGGTCCGGACGGAGCTCCTGAGGGTTAGGATGAGCGCCATGGCCTCTCCCGCACCCGATGACCTGATCGCAGACCTCCATAAGGCCGCGGGTGACGTTGCCGCAGATGCCGCAAAGTTCAGCGACCAAGACGTCCGGGCTTCCTCGGCACTGCCGGGCTGGACGCGGGGACATGTCCTCGCCCATCTCACCGGGATCTCCAACGCCATGGCCCGGCAACTCGAGTACGCAGCCCGCGACGAAACAATAGAGCTGTACGACGGCGGCATGGACGGCCGGAACAAAGCCATCGAGATGGCCGCGGGGCACGACGCCGCCACCCACCTTGCAGAGTTAACTGCGGCACTGCAGCGGGTCCTCAGGGCCTTCGATGCGCTGCCGGGCGTCAAGGATTCCTCGGCCAACCGCACCGGATGGTGGGCCCCGATTTCGTACCGCGGGGGAGTGGTGCTGGACGGCGGCCTGGCGCTCTGGCGCGAACTGGTCATCCATGCGTCAGACCTGCAGACGGGCAGGGGACCGGAAACCTGGAGCCGGGCGTTCTGCGAGCACCTGTTCGACTTCCTCGCCGCCAGGGTGCGGCCGGAGGACAAGCTGGTGCTGCAGCCGCTGGGCCTGCCGCCCGTCAGCATCGGCAGCGGCAGCCGGTCCACTGTTATCAGCGGGATGCTTACGGACATCGCCGCATGGCTGGCAGGCCGGGAGCCATCCCTCGGCAGCCTGCGTGCCTCCGCCGCAGCCGACGGGACGGACCTGCCTGAGCTGCTGCCCTGGCCAGCCGGAACCCCGGCGCCGAAGTAGTCCCCCTGTACTGTCGCGTCAGGCCGCTTCGCGGGCCAGCAGGCTCTCCTTCACGCGCAGGCCCCAGCGGAAGCCGCCCAGGGTGCCGTCAGTCCGGATCACCCGATGGCAGGGCACGAACAAGGCGGCGGCATTAAAGGCGCACGCGCTGGCGGCCGCGCGGACCGCCTTGGCGTTGCCTGCCAGGGCCGCGTATTCCGTGTACGTCACGGGGTGGCCGGGCTTGACCTGCCGGAGGACGTCCCAGGCGTGGGCCCGGAACGGACCCGAGCGCTGCAGGACTGGCACGGCCATGGCCGGCGCGGGGTCGCCGTCGTAGAAGGCCTCCACAGCCCCCGAGATGTCACCCAGCGCGGCGACGGACTGGACGGCGTCGGGGCGCAGTACGGGATGGACCTGGCCGGTCAGTTCGCGGGGGTCGGCGGTCCAGCCTGACGCCAGGACCAGTCCCTCCCGCGCGATGATGGTAAAGGGGCCGTCCGGGGTGGACATTGTCAGCAGTTGGGCGGTCATGGCATCGCTTTCCTGGAAGTGCCGCTGGCGGCGGGTGCTTTGGGTGCGGCGGCGGCGCGCCACAAGTGCATCGTGGCGTAGGAACGCCAGGGGCTGACTTCCCGGAAATCCGGGGCCAGGCCGGCGCTGCCCGCCGAAAGGGCCCGGATCCCGTTCCGGACGGCAGCGTCGTTGGCGAGGAAGACGTCGGGGGCGCCCAGGATCCGCATCGCCGCGTAGCCCACAGTCCAGGGTCCCACGCCGGGCAACGGAAGCAGCTTGGCCGTGAGGCCGGCCAGGTCATCGCCATAACCGGGATCGAGGCGCCCTTCCGCCATGGCGGCGGCAGCAGAAAGCAGCGATTCCGTCCGGCGCCGGGGCCCGCGCAGCACATGTCCGGCCTCGGCAATCTGGGCGGACGTGGGGAAGAGACGGTCAAGGCCATCGCCCGGAACACTGCTGGGGCTGCCGGCAGCAGAGAGCTGCGTCAGCGCCGTGCGGGCCGCGGCGACGGTAATCTGCTGCCCCACCATGGCCCGCACCAGGAGCTCCTGTGGATCCAGGGCGCCGGGCATCCGGATGCCGGGGGCTTCCGCCACTGACGCGGCCAGCCGGCTGTCCGAGGACAGGGCGTCGTCGATGGCTTCCGGATCGGCGTCCAGGTCGAACAGGCGCCGGACGCGGCTCAGTAGCGCGGGCAGGTCGCGCAGGTCCGCCGCGCCGATGGTGAGGGTCAGCGGCCGTCCCCGCGCGCCGGCGTCGTAATCAATCCTGAAGCGGGCGTCGCCATGGGGCAGACGGAGCGTCCGGGCATAGGAGGTTGCCGTGCCTGCCTCGATGCCCGGGATGGCGCGGAGCGCCAGGAACGTGAAGATGCCGGGGTCGAAGGGCTTGCGGTAGGGGAGGCTGAGGGTGAGTGCTGTGGCAGCTCCTGCCGTGTGTGCATGCCGCCCGGTGTGCCGAAGGGCAGTGGGGGTCATGGCGAACACGTCAAGCATGGTCTCGTTGAATTGCCGGACGCTGCTGAAGCCGGCGGCGAAGGCGACGTCGGCAAGCTTCATTGGCGTGGAGACCAGGAGGGTGCGGGCGGTCTGGGCTCGTCCGGCCCTGGCCAGGGACAACGGCCCGGCGCCCAGTTCATGGGTGAGGATCCGGTTGAGCTGGCGCGACGAGTAGCCCAGCCGGGCAGCGAGCCCCTCCACGCCGTCCCTGTTGATCACGCCGTCATTGATCAACCGCATGGCCCGGCCCGCGACGTCCTGGCGGAGGTTCCAGGCCGGCGTGCCGGGAACGGCCTCGGGAAGGCACCGTTTACAGGCCCGGTAACCGGCGTCATGGGCCGCAGCCGAGGTTTCGTAGAAGGTGACGTTGGCGGCTTTCGGGGTGCGGGCCGGGCAGGAGGGGCGGCAGTAGATTCCCGTGGTCCGGACCGCAGTGTAGAACTGCCCGTCGAAACGGGTGTCCCGGGCGTCGATTGCCCGATAGCGCTGCCAGAAGTCCATGACTCCATCCTGCCAGCCACCGGAGACCCCTACTAGCGGAAATCAGACATGGCCGTGGCGGCTCCGCTGCCGCGCCGCGGGTGAAACCGGCGGATGCGGGTAAGGTCTGGCCATGAGTGAAAACCCTGTGCCGGCCCGTTCGCCGCTGCGGGAGATCCTCTCGGGCGATGCCCGCGAGCTGGCCCCGCTGCTGCTGGGCGCCGTCCTCACGCACGAGTCGCGCGAAGGTCCGGTGTCCGTCCGCCTCACGGAAGTGGAGGCCTACCTGGGACCGGAGGATTCGCTGCACCCGGACCCGGGCTCCCACACGTACCGTGGCCCTACGCCCCGCAACGCGCCGATGTTCGGCCCCGCCGGACACCTTTACGTCTATTTCACCTACGGAATGCACCACTGCACGTGGTGGGCCAGCTGTCGCCACAGGCCAAGGCCTATGACGTCCTCAAGGCGACTTTCCCTGCCGGCACGCTGTCCGGTGCCCCGAAACCCCGGGCG
>NZ_JBNHFD010000138.1:0-5090 GCF_059089865.1 Arthrobacter sp. Y3221157 | reverse complement strand
TGGGCAAGCCGAACCTGAAGACCTACGGCCTGATCACCGTCATCCCGGGCGAAACCGACGAAGAGGCCCAGGCCCGGATGGACTACTTCAACGCCGGTGTCGATAAGGAATGCCTGGCCGACATCGCCGCCGGCTACGAGCAGAACAAGAGCTTCAAGGAGCTCAGCGACTCCTCCAAGTCCCTCATCGGCGGCGAGAAGCAGAGCAGCGTCATGCCCGGCGAGCTCGTAGGCTCCTACGAAACCCTCGCCCGGCGCCTGGCCACCACCGTCCTGGAAGGCGAACTCGACGGGATCATGCTCGTCGTTCCCGACTACATCGACGACCTCGCCGCCGTCGCACAGCGGACCCTTCCGCTGATGGCCAAATACGGCGTCGAATGCCGGATCGGCACACCCGCCAACGTCTAAAACCCACCACGTATGTCCTGCCGAGAAAAACAGCCGGCAGGACATACGCCCGGAAGCATCAAATCAGGTCCAGTAGCTGGACTGCTTGCGCCATCACGGTTCCCTCCCCAACGGCATCCCCGACACGGCGCACCCCGCCTGCCGGACCCTGAAGTGCCCCATCAGATACACAATGTCTCCTTGCAGAAGCAAGAAAATCACCGCCATCAATAATTCTGACGGCACAGTTTTGCAATGGACCTCCTACCGGCCGCCAAGCAAAGAGCCGGTCACAGAGCGCGCAAGGCCTGCAGGAACATTGAGCCCAATCCCCATGCGCCTTCGGCCTGACGTCTCCCCTACCTCTATCAGGACCATGAATCCCTGATGCCCCATGCCCGCGATACCGGACTAACGGTCCCGTATTGGCTGCTACGGCTTCACCCACGCAAGCGATGCTCAACGTCGAGCCCGCAGCTGCTGAACCACATCTCCCACCTTCATTTGAAATGAGTTGACATGGCTGTATTCACACGACCAACAATCAAGGTCACCGCCTTGGCGCTTTTCACGACTCTCACCTTGGCCGCTTGCGGTGGTGCGAACACGTCCCCAGCATCCGTCGCCAAAGTAGATCTGGACGCCACGACGGCTTTCTTGGCCGATTTCAAAAATGTTGGCGCATTTCCCGTCACTGACCCCTTGGACAAGCTGCCAGCCCCAGGCTCCCAGGTTGTCTTCCTGGAGGCCGGAACTTCCGTTTCGACCCTGCAGGCAGCATCCCTAAAGGAGGCCGCAGAGGCGATGGGCGTGGAATACAAGTCGGTGTCTCTGGGAAGAACTGCAGAGAGCATTAACTCCGCGCTGAATTCCGTTGTTGAGATGAAGCCTGCAGGCGTAATTGCTGTGGCTGTGGACCCGGTCCTGTACGCATCCCAGCTGGAGGCCCTCCGCCAGGCCGGCACGGTAGTAGTAGGCGGTGCGCTCTCCAATGGCGAGGAATTTGGTTTCGGCACAGAAGTGCAGGGCGGCCCTGAGGACGTCGCGCAGACAGGGAAAGTCATGGTGGCTACTGCCTTGGCAAAGGGTGAAGGGAAAGTAACAGAGATCGTCTATTACAAGACGCCAGAGCTTGCCTTCACCACCTCGATGGAGAACGGAGTCAGGGAGAAGCTCGATGAACTTTGCGAGGGATGTAATCTGCGCGTGGTTGACATTCCTATAGCTCAGGTTGGCAATGCTGCTCCGCAGACGATCGTCAGTGACCTGCAGGCGAATCCGAAAACGCAGGCTGTCCTGGTCTCCTTTGACGAATTGCAGGTCGGGCTGCCCGCAGCGATGAACGTGGCTGGCATCAAGGCAATAACCGTAGGGCAAGCTCCGAGCGAGGCGAACTTCGAAGCAATCAAGAATGGCCAGCAGGACGCCACTGTCGCTTGGGATATCGACATCATGATGTGGACGATGCTCGACCAGATGGCACGCAAGATGGCGAACCAAGAATTGAGCGCGGCCCAGCAGGCCGGAATCCTCGTCAAACAAGTGCTGACTAAGGAAAATGTTCCTGCCGATGCAACCGACGGATGGAACGGATACCCGGACTACGCCGAGCGTTTCAAGACACTTTGGAAGAAGTAAACCGAGAAGCCCGCGACGGAGATACTCCTATGGTCGACACACCTAGATCAACCAGCCAACGGCTCCTTTCGATAACCGACCTTCGCAAAGAGTTCCCCGGGTTGGTGGCACTCAACAACGTCTCATTGGATGTGCACAGCGGCGAAATCGTGGCCGTCCTGGGCCATAACGGCTCTGGAAAATCCACCTTGGTCAAGATCCTTGCAGGCGTTTACAAAGCTGACGGCGGTACCGTCCAGCTCGGTGAGACCAACCATGACACGGAGATGCATTTCATCCACCAGGATCTCGGTCTTATCCCGGCCCTGACCGCCGTCGAAAATCTTTCTCTGGTCCGTGGGGAGGGTATGCGCTCACTCTCCCCCCACCGAAGGGCAGCGGAAAATAGCCGTACCAAAGAGAAACTTGCGCGCTTCGGGGCTGAGTTTGACGTCAACGTTCCGATCAGCAACCTAACGGCGGCCCAGCTGTCAATCATTGCAATCGCAAGGGCGCTTGACGGGTGGCAGCACGACCGAAACGTTCTTGTCCTGGACGAGCCCACTGAAGCCCTCCACAGCAGCGAAGTCGAAATCCTCTTCAAAGCAGTGAGAGCGATTGCTGAAGGTGGTGCCGGGGTCATTTTCATATCGCATCGGCTTGATGAGGTCATGAACCTCGCAGACCGTATTGTCGTCCTAAGAAACGGCACGAAGGTCACCGACACCCCGCGGGGCGATATGGACCATGCACAGCTGATTCGACTCGTCAGCGGAACTGACTCCACATACGGCGTTTCATCCAGGGGAGCTGACTGCAGCGGGGAACCGGCGTTGAGCGTCCGCGGGCTGACCGGGAACGTTGTCCGGAACATTGACCTGGAAATCCACCCAGGAGAAATTGTCGGCGTCGCGGGGGTCCTGGGCTCAGGCAGGGAAGAGATACCCTCTCTGCTGTTCGGGGCACAGCCCGGAACAGTTCAGGAGTTCAAACTCGCTGGCAGACCCCACGCACTGACAGGGCCAGAAGGCAGCATCAAGGCCGGGCTCGCATTCGTTCCAGGAGACCGCGCCCGGCATGGGGCCATCCTTGAATTGTCCGCACGGGAAAACCTCACGCTTCCGAGGCTCGGTCCCCTTCGCCGCATGTTTGGGCGGCTCGACACCAAAGCAGAACATGCGGAGGTGTCAGGGCTGATGGGCCAGTTCGGCGTCCGGCCAGGAACGCCGGAGCAGAAGCTGAGCTCATTTAGCGGCGGGAACCAACAGAAGATTGTTTTGTCCAAGTGGCTTCGAAACAAACCGAAAGTCCTGCTGCTTGAGGAACCCACCCAAGGCGTAGACGTAGGGGCCAAAGCCTCAATTTACGCCGCGGTAGCTGCCACTGCGGCAGAAGGGACTGCCGTCCTAGTGTGCTCATCGGATGCCAAAGAACTCGCGCAACTTTGCTCCCGCGTCTACGTCCTCCGAGAAGGAGAAACGGCAAGTGTGCTGACAGACGACGACGTCAACGAGACACTACTCATTCGTGAGGGCTACGGCGTCGTAGCCGATCTCACTGCATCCAGTTCGAAGGAAAATTGACATGCCCGAGTCGCTGAAACTGATCGACGAGCAACAAGCCGGACAACAGGGAAACCAGGCACCGGAAAACCAGCCTCAAAAGATGGCCCGAACTAAGCGGACACTGACAGCCCAGCTGCGCCAAACCCTGTCCTTCAGAAATATCAGCGCGGTTTACATACTGCTGGCCATATGTATCATCTTCGGCCTCTGGATTCCCGATTCATTTCTTTCGCCCGGGGTCTGGCGAACCCTGCTCGACGCCCAGGCTGTGACAGCTCTTGCCGCGCTTGCGGCGCTAATACCCCTTGTAGCGGGGAGCTTCAACTTGGCGGTCGGCGCTGAAGTAGGCCTCGGCGGCATCCTCGTTGCCGCTCTAATTTCCAAGCAAGGCCTTCCACCTGCACAGGCGATAGCCCTGACCCTGCTGATCGGAGCACTCCTAGGCCTTGTGTCAGGGCTCATCATCACCCGCGCAAAGATCGATTCCTTTATCGCAACACTCGGCATGAGCTCCATCCTGCTCGCAGGTATCGCATGGACCTCAGGCAGTCGGCAGATTCTGAACCTAGGTGAAGAATTCCGTGCCCTCGCGGTGACGCAGATCCTCGGTGTAACGCTTCCGGTATACATAGTCCTCGTTGTGGCGCTTGTAGCGTGGTATGTGCTCGAAAAAACTCCAGTCGGCCGACGCATGTACGCAACCGGGTTCAACGCCCAGGGCGCGCGCCTGGCTGGTGTGAACACCGACCGGATGATTGTCGGAAGCCTCATGGCAGGAGGCGTACTTGCAGCACTGGCCGGCTCTATTCTCGCTTCACGAATCAACGCCGGAGATCCAACAGTTGGACCCAGCGTTCTGCTCCCCGCACTAACTGCCGTCTTTCTCGGTTCCACTCAATTCCGCGGGGGTCGTTTCAACGTGTGGGGCACGATCCTCGCCGTCTATGTCCTGGCAACGGGCATCAAAGGTCTCCAGCTTGTAGGAGCACCTATCTGGATCACCGAACTGTTCAATGGCCTTGCGCTGCTACTCGCCGTAGGCCTGTCCAAGTATGAAAAAACATCACGGCGGGCAGGGGCAATATCCCGCATCTTCAAGCGCACCAGTGATAAACCCGTAAAGGACGCTCACGCTGCAGAGCGCACAGGCAGTTGACATCAGCGTGGGAACAATCCCCGCAACAGCCTTGAAATAGAGAATGCTAAATTTGGCTGCTTGTAGACTGCCGCCACCCGAACCATTGGGTGGCGGCAGCCCGTGCGTGGTCTAGAACTAAGCTGCGACCCGCAGGCCGGAAGAGCGTAGTCATGGCCGTTGCTGGGTTCAGCTTGAGTCGCCGGCATGTAAGACTGCCTCGAATAGCAGCCCCTACCCATCGGCTAAGGCGTAGAAAACCCACCCGAACCGATATCTCGCTCTTGTGGCTGTCGGAATGATTGTGTTATGCTCTTTTCAGGCAATGTGACCTCCACCACTAGCGGTTCTTCCGGTTCCGCGGTGGGAGGGTGCATCTGTCCA
>NZ_JBNHFD010000137.1:0-5116 GCF_059089865.1 Arthrobacter sp. Y3221157 | reverse complement strand
GACCGCCCGGCTGGCAGCAGCCCGCCGCCCAGCAGCCGCCGGCGGGCCCACCGCCCGCACCCGGCTCGCCCTACCCCGGGGCTCCTTACAACGGAATGCAGAACGGCGGCCCGTACGGCCAGCCCCGCTACGTGGCACCGCCCAAGCCTGGCATCGTCCCGCTGCGCCCCCTGATGTTCGGCGAGATCATGGACGGCTCCTTCCAAGCCATTCGGCGAAACCCGAAGGCCATGCTGGGCGCCGCCGTGCTGGCCCAGTCTCTGTCGGCCATCCTTGCGGCCGTCATCACGGCCTTCACCGCGACCTCCATGGGATCCGTCGAAGCCTGGGCGGAGAGCGCCAGCCCGGCGGAGGCAGCATCGCTGGGCATTGGCTTCTTTTCCGCCTTCCTTGTGGTCGGGCTGCTGACACTGCTGATTTCGGCGGTCCTGCAGGGCGCGATGGTGGTCCCGGTGGCGCGCGCAATCCTGAATCGGCGGACGGGTTTCCGCCAGATGTGGGCACTCTCCCGGTCACGCGCCGGGGCCCTGATCCGCCTGGCGCTGCTGCTGGCGGGCGCCGGCCTGCTCGCGTTCGGGCTCCTCGTGGCGGTTGCGGTAGCCCTGGTGTCCAGCATGGAAGGAACCGGAGCGCTCCTGCTCATCCCGCTTGTCCTGGCGTTTGTCGCGCTGATCATCTGGATCGCCGTCAAACTCATGGTGGCTCCCGCCGCCGTCGTGATTGAGGAACTGGGAGCCCTGGCGGGGCTGCGGCGGTCCTGGGACCTGACCCGCGCCAATTGGTGGCGGATCCTCGGCATCACGCTGGTAGTGGGCATTATGGTGGGGATCATCAGCCAGGTGGTGATGATCCCGGTCAGCCTGCTGGCAGGATTCCTCACCACGTTCACCGATCCGCTGGGCGGCGGCGGTGAGGCGGCAGCCACCGCCGTGGCACTTGGCGTAGTCACTGCTGTCCTCGGCGCGCTGGTAGGCGCCCTCGGATACGCCTTCCAGACGTCCGTCATGGCGTTGCTCTACATGGATCTGCGGATGCGCAAAGACGGCCTGGACATCACCCTCCTGCGCCTTGCAGAATCGGGCGCGGATCCCGAAGGCGTTCCGGGCCGCGGGGCAGACGACGTCCGGGGACCGGAAAACGGACCTCCCTCCGGTCCTTGGCATGTCCGCTGAACCCCCCGTACTCCCCGGCGCTGGGGAAGCCCGGCGGTGGGCCGAGGAAGAACTTGCCAAAGCGGAGTACCGCGAGGCCGCGCCGTCATGGATTGAAACCGTCTGGGAGAACTTCCTTGACTGGTTTTCGACCCTGGACGGATCCACGGACTCCGCGGGGCCCCTGCCGAGTCCTGTGATCGGGATCGTCATTGCCCTGATCATCGCGGCCGCCGTGATCCTCGCCAAACCACGCCTGAACGCCGCGTTACGCCGGTCCAGGGAAGTCCTCGAACCGGACAGCGTCCTTTCCGCCGCTGAGTACAGGCAACGCGCCGAGGCGTCGGCCGCGTCAGGAAAATGGGGGGACGCCGTCGTCGAACGCTTTCGTGCACTGGTCCGCGCCGCTGAAGACCGGACCATCCTGGAACCGCAGCCCGGGCGCACGGCAGACGAAGTGGCCCGTGAGCTGGCTGTGCCGTTCCCCAAGGAAGCAGGGCGCCTGGAGCGCGCGGCAGGCGTTTTCGACGCTGTGCGCTACGGAAACCGGCCGGCAAGCCCAGGCGATTACCGGGACCTGGCCGGCCTTGACGCCGATCTCGAGGCATCGAAGCCAGAGTCCGCACTGCAGCCACCGGCGGCCCTGGGATGACGGATACCCTTCCTGCCGGTGTCCCCGGGACGGCGCCGCCGCCCGCCCCCGGGTGGACACCTCTGCCCTGGGCGCGCAAGCACCGTGCGTTCACGGCCCTATGCGCGGTGGTCGCGATCGCCCTGGGCCTGGTTGTCTGGGGCCAACTGGCTCCCCGGGGTGACGCAGTTCCGCTGTCCCCCGCCAACGCGGGTCCGGACGGCGCACGGGCCGTCACCCAGATCCTGGGGCGCCACGGAGTGGACGTGTACACCGCCGAAACGTTCGAGGATGCGATATCTGCGCTGGGGGAAAGTTCCGCCGCCACCCTCCTGCTGTATGACCGCCACGGGATCCTCGACGAACCGCGGCTCCGTGAGCTGGCGGTTGCAGCCGGTGAGGTTGTGGTGGTCACGCCGCGGCTGGAAACACTCACTGCCCTGGACAGAGGTATCAGGCAGGCAGGAGTGGTGCCCGACGATGCTCCCCCGCTGGCCCCTGGCTGTCCGCTCCCCGACGCCCAGGTGGCAGGGGAGATCTCAGGCAGCCAGGGTTTCGTGTACGAGGGCGGCCTGTCCTGTTACCGGCCTTCCGGATCTGCCGCCGGGCTGCTGGCCGTCAGCGGCGACGGACAGCTGACGGTGCTGGGCAGCACGGTGGTCCTGGGCAATGGGCAACTGGATGAGCTGGGACATGCTGCCCTTGCGCTCCGGACCCTGGGCAAGTCTCCAGACCTGGTCTGGTACCTGCCGTCACTGGAGGATTTGGCGGCATCCGGGTCGGGGCAGACCCTGGACGAGCTCGCGCCGGAGTGGGTCCGTTTCCTGGGTCCCTGGCTGCTGGTGGTTGCCCTGGTCGCGATCGCCTGGCGCGGCCGGAGGCTCGGCCCGCTGGTGTTCGAGCCGCTGCCAGTGGTGGTGAAGGCAGTGGAAACCGCAGAGGGCCGCGCCCGGATGTACCACGATGCACACGCGGTGGACCAGGCGCGGGACAACCTCCGCGCCGGGATCCTGGTACGGCTGGCCGCGAAGCTGCGGCTGGGACCAGCCGCCTCTGCTGACACCATCACCGAGGCGGCGGCACGGTTGCTGGGCCGGCCGGCAGCCGATATCCGGGACCTCGTCAACCAGCATCCCAACAGCGAGTCCCGGCTGGTCGCCTGGGCACAGGAACTGGACAACCTAGAGAAAGAGGTCAACAGCCGATGAGTGAACACGGCAGCGGCCAGCGGGTCCTGGACCCGATGGAGCACGATTCCGCCCGGCAGGCCCTCCTGGATGTGCGCCACGAAGTATCGAAGGCGGTGGTGGGGCAGGACGCTACGGTCACCGGCATGCTGATCGCCCTGCTGTCCCAGGGGCATGTGCTGCTGGAGGGTGTGCCGGGCGTGGCAAAGACCCTGCTGGTGCGGGCCCTGTCCGCGGCACTGGACCTGGACACCAAGCGGGTGCAGTTCACCCCGGACCTGATGCCCGGTGATGTCACCGGGTCCCTGGTTTACGACTCGCACACCTCGGAATTCACGTTCCGGGAGGGGCCGGTTTTCACCAACCTCCTCCTCGCGGACGAAATCAACCGGACGCCGCCCAAGACCCAGGCCTCGCTGCTGGAGGCGATGGAGGAACGGCAGGTCTCGGTGGACGGCGTGTCCCGCCCGCTGCCCGCCCCGTTCCTGGTGGCCGCCACGCAGAACCCAGTGGAGTACGAGGGCACCTATCCCCTTCCGGAAGCCCAGCTGGACCGCTTCCTGCTCAAGCTCACCATGCCCCTGCCCGAGCGTTCGGCGGAGATGGAAGTCATCCGCCGCCATGCAGCCGGTTTTGACCCGCGTGACCTGGCAGCGGCCGGGGTTAGGGCGGTCGCGGGCGCCACAGACCTGGAGCGGGCCCGGCACGCCGTGACGGGCGTCGCCGTCGAGCAGGAAATCATCGGCTACATCGTGGACCTGGTGCGGGCCACCCGCACAGCGCCGTCCTTCCTGCTGGGAGTTTCGCCGCGTGGAGCCACGGCCCTTCTCAACACCTCCCGGTCCTGGGCCTGGCTTTCCGGCAGGAGCTTCGTCACCCCCGACGACGTCAAGGCGCTGGCCCTGCCCTGCCTCCGGCACCGGGTTGCGCTGCAGCCCGAGGCCCAAATGGACGGGGTCCGGGTGGATGACGTGCTGGGCAGCATCCTGGCATCCGTTCCCGTTCCGCGCTGATGGCCATTTCCGGGCGCTTTGTCCTGTTGGTCCTGCTGGGCCTGGTTCCGGTCCTGCTGCTGCCCGGATGGGGAACGGTATTTGCCGTGCTGGCCGTCCTCGCCGCCGTATGCGGCACCGACCTGTTATTCGCGGGCGCACTGAAACCGGTCCAGGTGCTGCGATCCGATCCCGGCAACGTCACGCTAAACGGGACGACGGAGGCCCGGCTCATTGTCCGCAATGACGGGAGCAGACGCCTGCACGGCATGCTGCGGGACGGCTGGCAGCCGTCAGCCGGAGCCCAGGACCCGGTCCAGGGCATCGATGTTCCCGCGCATGAAAGCCGGCGTATCACCGTGCGGCTCCGGCCGGTACGCCGTGGCGACCTCAAGGCCCCGCACGTCACGCTGCGCTCCTTTGGCCCCCTGCGCCTGGCAGCCCGCCAGCGCACCATTGCTTGCCCAGGAGCGCTGCGTGTCCTGCCGCCGTTCCATTCGCGGCGGCACCTGCCCTCCAAACTGCGGAAGCTGCGGGAGCTGGACGGGAAAGCGGCCGTCCAGATCCGCGGGGCCGGCACCGAATTCGATTCCCTGCGGGACTACGTCCGGGGCGACGACGTCCGGTCCATCGACTGGCGCGCGACCGCCCGCCGGTCCGCCGTCGTGGTCCGCACCTGGCGGCCTGAACGCGACCGCCGGGTGGTGATGGTCCTCGATACGTCAAGGACCGCAGCAGCGAGGATCGGCGACGAAACCCGCCTCGACACCGGGATGGAGGCGGCGCTCCTGCTCGGTGTCCTCGCCGAGCGGGGTGGCGACCGGGTGGACTTCCTGGCCTTTGACCGCAGGCCACGGGCCCGGGCAGGTTCCGCCGTTCAGGGCAACCTGTTGGGACAGCTGGTCCAGGCCATGGCACCGCTGGATCCGGAGCTCATCGAAATGGACTGGCCGGCCGTCCCTGCCCAGGTCCGCGCCGTCACGGCCCACCGCTCCCTGGTAGTGCTGCTGACTTCCCTCGACGGCGGCGCACCGGAGGAAGGGCTCCTGCCTGCCGCCGCCCGGCTGGCCCAGGACCATGTGGTGGTGGTGGCAGCTGTCCGGGACCCGCACCTGGGTGCAATGGTGCGGGAGCGCGGCGACGCTGCCGGGGTGT
>NZ_JBNHFD010000136.1:0-5264 GCF_059089865.1 Arthrobacter sp. Y3221157 | reverse complement strand
GTTCCTGCCACGCCGGCAAAGGGCGCCGGGGAATCCGACGCTCCCGGCAGGCAGGTGGAGGTCCCCGGGGCCAAGGACCTGCCTACCGCCGTCCCCAAGGACCTCACGAACGGGGCGGGCCAGCAGCCGCAGGTGCCCGTTCCAGGCGCGTCGGATCTGCACCTGCCTGGAACGCTTCCCGCAGTTCCGCTGCGGTAAAGGCGCCTGCGGCCCGATTGTCAGCCGCGCCGGCTGCGCGGGGACTCACCCTGCCCTAATAGCCGGCACCGCCCATCTGGATCATGCCGCCCGCCGGGTCGGCCAGATACCAGACATTGTTGACTCCCTGGCCCAGGATGTCGCCGGGCTTGGTGTCCTGGGCGAAGTAGTACAGCGGCATGCCGTTCAGGGTGACCTGCTGCTTGCCGTCCGGCGTCGTGATGGTGCCGAGCTCGCCCGTCACACCCTCGGCGGACGGCGTGGCGGACGTGGTGAGCACCGGCGGCCACGCTGCAAGGCACGCATCCGTGCAGGCGCTGGTTCCGGAATCCTTCACGTCCTTGGTGAAGAAGTACACGCTCCGTCCGTCCGCACCCACCACGATCTCCCCGGCGCTTGAGGAGGCCGTCTTGAGGTCGACGGCGGCACTGGCCGTGGTGGTTGGCGCCGCCGA
This sequence comes from Arthrobacter sp. Y3221157, assembly GCF_059089865.1. Lineage (NCBI taxonomy): Bacteria > Bacillati > Actinomycetota > Actinomycetes > Micrococcales > Micrococcaceae > Arthrobacter > Arthrobacter sp. Y3221157. The sequence goes on along the minus strand of NZ_JBNHFD010000136.1, from coordinate 4,612 downwards.
CGGCGGGGAAACGGACGCAGCAGGTGCGGTTGCCGAAGCAGGGGGAGCACCAGTGGTGACGGCGGGGCTGGTATCCGCCGGTGCAGTTCCGGTGCCGCCGCCGCAGCCGGCCAGCGCCGCGGAAAGGGCCAGGATGGCGAGGCCTGCGCACAGATGGTGTTTCATGCGGTTCTCCTTGGCTAGGCCCGGCGTCGGATCACCGGACGCTAACCGTATGACGCATCCGGGTGAAGAATGGTTCACAGCGGCTGCCCCCTGAACTTTCCTGCGGGCAGCAGCGTCTTCAGGTGGTAAGCAGGAATCCTGAACAGGCCCAGGCGGGAGGGACGTCATGCCGCTCGACGAGGACGTGGTGGAGTCCATCTACCGCGAGCACGGCGCTGCCCTCCGCCGTTTCGTCATCAGCGCCTCCCGGGATCCGCAGCTGGCGGAGGACGTGGTCCAGGAAACCGTGCTTCGGGTATGGCAGCATGCACCGGAAATCAACGGCAGCCTGCGCAGCTACCTGTACCGGACGGCCAGGAACATCATGATCGACAACTACCGCCGGGCGCAGCGCCGGCCGGAATCCCTCGAAAACAACCTTCCGGACCCCGCAGACGCCCTGGAAAAGGTGGACGGGTTGCTCAACCGGGTGCTGGTGGAGGAGGCCCTCCTCCGGTTGAGCAGGGAACACCGGGATGTCCTGGTGGCCCTGCACTACCGCCGGTTCACCGTCAACGAGGCCGCCGTGCAGCTCAACATTCCCAGCGGGACGGTGAAGTCCCGCGCGTATTACGCGGTGCGGGCACTGCGGACAATCCTGGACGAAATGGGGGTGGAAGGATGAACGGCGCGGATCCCCACCAGCTGCTCGGTGCCTACCTGCTTGGCGGCCTTGTGGCGCCGGACCGGGAAGCCTTCGAAGCCCACGTCCGTACGTGCGCCGCCTGCCGGGAAGAACTGGCCGGACTGGAGACGCTTCCCGTGACCCTTGACGCCCTTCCCGTTCCGGACGCGGTGGCGCTGACGGTCGTTTCAACCCTTGCTGCCGCTCCCGATGCACCCGCCCCGCCTCTGCTCCTTGCGAAACTGGCGCGCCGCCGTCGTGCCGTCCGGCTGCGGTGGGTGGCGCTGGTGGGCGCGGTTGCCGCAGCCTGCCTTGCCGCGGGCATCCTGGCCGGACCACTGCTGGCGCGGCCGGAGCCGCCCGACGCCACGTATTCGGTCCAGTCCGGTGGCGGACTGCAGTTCAGCATCGACCTCGTTAGGAAGACCTGGGGAACCGAGCTGGCGGTGAACGGGAGCAGCCTGCCCCAGGACGGGACGCTCTCACTCTGGGTCCGCGACCGTGCCGGCAGCGAGGACCGGGCCTGCTCCTGGACGGCAACGCCCAGCGGCAGGGCCCGGGTCACGGGGGCCACACCGGTTCAGCTGGGCAGCATCTCCAGTGTGGAACTGCGGGACGGGACGCAGAATGCAGTGGCTGTCATCACCGTGCCCTGAGGTCCTCCCTGAGTTCGGCCACCAGTGCCGGGTCCTCGCACGCACGGGCGAACGCCTCAATCCGGCGCTCAATTTCGCGGCCCAGCAGCCACGTGCCAACCCGTTCCATCAGCGGCCGCAACAAAGCCGGCCGGCATGAGAAGGTGTACTTCCAGACAGCCCGGGTGCCGCCGCGGTTTGCCGTTACTGGGTCATCTTGGCAAGCCGGGCCCGCACGATCATGAACGCTCCGTAGCAGATCAGCCCGGCGCCCACAGCCGCCAGCAGGTAGACGCCCAGGGGCTGGTCGCGGAGCGCACGGAGGCCGCCGTCCAGGCCGGTGGAGTCCTCCGGGTGGGCCTGCAGGGTGGCGATGGCGATGAGCAGGCCGGTCAGGAACAGCACGATGCCCTTGGCCACATAGCCGGTCACGCCCAGCACGGTGACGGCCGTCCTGGCCTTCTGGTTGGCCGGCATCACCAGGTGCTTTTCGAAGGACTTCTTCAGGCCACGGATGGCATACACCACGCCCGTCACGGCGATGGCCGCGCCGAGCACCACCAGCAGGGCCACGCCGCCCGGCGCCTTCATAAGGTTGACGGTCATGTCGGTGGCGGCCTGCTGGTTGTCACCGCCCGAACCCGTGCCCCTGGCGAAGGACAGCAGGGTCAGCGCAAGCCCGGCAAACACCAATGCCTGCGCGCCGGCTTTTGCCTTCTTCCCTGCCTTTTCCTTGGTGGGCAGGCGGTTGTAGTCAAAGATGGCGTCGCTGGTCTGCCACAGCGCCAGCGCCGCGCAGGCTGCGAAGCTGGCCCACAGCAGGAAGGGCCCGGCGGGTTGGGTTGAAAGTTCGGCCACGGCACCGCTGAAATCGGCGTTGCCGGTGCCGCCCGTGGCCAGCCGGATGGCGATTGCACCCACCAGCAGATGCAGGATGCCGCTCGCCGCAAACCCTGCCCTGGCCAGCACCTCCAGCGTCCGAGAGTTGGTGGCGTTCTCTGCAGCGGCTACGGCCTGCTTGAGTTCTCTTTTGATGGCTGTTCCTTTGTGCGTGCGCGGCACCCGCGCGGTGGTTCACTGGTGTGCGTGCCCCACACAACCGTAATCGTCCCACGCGGACCGGGCCCGGAACAGTGGGCGTGGCTCAAGGATTGCCAAGGGCAACTGGAACCCCGGCTTGGCATGCTGAAGGAGATCGTGGCCCGCATCAGTGTTGGCTGATCCGCGGGTGCACGTCCGCCGCTGCCCGTGACTGCTACCGGCGGCGGTAGCAGAGATCGAAGATCAGCCGCCCGGCCTCGTGGGCTTTGGCCTCGAAACTGGTGCGGATCCTGCCCTCGAACCGCGGTGCCCATCCGCCGGTTTCGTCGATGCCCTCGTTGGGGCCGGTGTGTTCGGTGCTCACCGGTGCGCGGCCTTCGCGGACGGGTGCCCCTCCCACCACGGTTTCGACGCCGGACTGCCAGACCTGCGTGAGCGGGCTTTCGGGTCCCCGGCGCTCGCCGGTGTGCAGGTTTTCAAAGTCCCGGGAATCCGCCAGGACGTCGCGGACATGGATGGCGTAGTTGGACCAGTCGGTGGCGATCCGCCAGAGCCCTCCCGGCTTCAGGGCGCGGGCAGCGAGCGCGGCAAATTCGGGCTGGATGAGGCGGCGCTTGTGGTGCCGGGACTTGTGCCAGGGGTCGGGGAAGAACACCCACAGTTCATCCACGGACCCGGCCGGGAGCATGGTGGCGAGGACCTCGGGAGCGTTGGCTTCCACGACGCGGACGTTGGTCAGTCCGCGGCTGTTGATCTTGATGATGGTGTTGGCCAGGCCGGGGGTGTAGACCTCCACGGCAAGGAAGTCCGTGTCCGGGTTCTGCTCCGCGGCATGGCAGATGGCGTCACCCAGGCCGGAACCGATTTCCACGATCAGGGGCGCCTTGCGGCCGAACTCGGCCTCCGCGTCGAACGTGTAGTCCGGGTGGACGGAGGTGTTGGCGACGTGCCGGGGGACGTCCACCGCCCACCGTTCCGCGTGTTCTTCCCAGGCGGCCTGGCGGCGGCCCTGCAGGCGGGTGCCGCGGCGGACGAAGCTGACCGGCCGGCCGCCATAGGTTCCGAAGGAGGCCTGTGTCCCGGGCGTGACCGGCCTCGGGACATGCGGCTGCTGGGGGTTTTCCGGGGATTCACTCATCCCTTCAAGGATACCGGCGCGGAACCGCCGGAGGGTCCCGGTACCCGGCGGCCGGAGATGGCTGCGGAAGGGATGCGTCAGCGCATCATGTACACGAACCGCAGGGTCATGATCAGCCCCACAATGAAGATCACGCCGTTCACGCACAACGCTGCCAGCGCCAGTCCGGACCCTCGGGCGCGGAGTCCGGACTTTCGAAGGGCGTAGCCGCCCAGCGAAGTGGAGGTGATGCCGAAGATCAGGGGCAGGCTCCAGAACACCAGGGGAGCCAGCCACGGATTCTGCGAGGGGCCGCTGTACGGGAAGGTCAGGAGCATGGCAAAACTGGCGAACGGTGCCGTGAGCAGGAGGCTCACAGGGGCCACGATCGCCAGCACAAGGCCAGCAACGGCCTTGGCGGTGTGGCAGTCACCTGCTGGTGCCGGAATCGCGGCCTGAAGCTGCGGGGATGTGTCGCCCGTCCCGGGGCTGCTGCGCTCGGACTGTGGTTGCATGTCCATGGTTCTCCCTGTTTGTGAGTGACTGGCCCGGCAGGTGCCCTTCAAACGTAGGGAGGCTCCTCGGCTGCCAAAAGGGCGCGGATGCCGTATGTGGACAACTCCTGGCGCAACGGGCACCTGTAACAATGGGCGGGTGACGGAAGCGACGAACGCCGGGGCAAGGAAGCAGCGGCCGGGAATCCCTGCCCGGAAGGCGCCGCCTGCCCGGGCTGAGCCCGGCACCCTGGTGGACGCCGAGATCGATGAACTGCCCCCACCACGGCCCACCCGGGTGGGAAGCCGGCGCCAGCGTGCCTACCTCGGCCTGTGCCTGGTCCTCATCGGGCTCAATCTGAGGACCGTGTTTTCCAGCTTTTCCGCGGTCCTGCCCGAGTCTACGGGCTCCACGTCGTGGCCGTGGGCCCGCAGGACGTCGGCAATGAATTCCGCAATCCGGGCAGTCTGGCCCTCGGAGGTCCCGTAAGGAATA
>NZ_JBNHFD010000135.1:0-5291 GCF_059089865.1 Arthrobacter sp. Y3221157 | reverse complement strand
GGTGCAGGGGCTGGAGCAGCTGCGGCCGCCGGAGCGGAGGGTGCTTCCGCGGCGGGAGCAGCACCGGCTGCCTGGTCCTCAGCCACTGCTGCAGGCTCCCCGCCGGATTCCTGGCCGTTCATTGCCGCGGCTGCTTCCGTTGCAGGCGTGACAGCTGCGCCATCCGTGGCGGCCTCCGCCGTCCCGGTCAGTTCTGCTGCTGTTTCGTCGGATTTCTGACTGTCTGTCACCGCTAAAAGTCTTTCGCTTGGAGGGAATACTTCCGTACTGCACCGCGGCCGCGGGCCGGGCTCCTACTTCAGAGAAAACGAGTCTATCGTGACTGGTTGCACAGGTGCGCCGTCCGTGTCGCTGGTGACCGGCGTAATCCCGGCGGCGGCAATGTTGGATACCACGTCCAGTCCGGACGTCACTTTGCCCACCACCGTGTAGCCGCCGGCACTGTCCGCGGGGATGGTGGTGTCCTTGTAGACAATGAAGAACTGGGTCCCGTTACCGTAGGCGTTGTTGCCTGTCCGGGCCACTGCGATGGTCCCCGCCGGGTAGGTATTGTCCGCGGGGGTGTTTTCCAGGGGACCCCAGGTGTAGTTGGGATCGCCCTTGCCGTCGCCGGTGGGGGAGCCGCACTGCATGACGCCGAAGGCGTCTCCGGTGGTCAGGCGGTGGCAGGTTTTTCCGCTGTAGTAGCCCTCATCGCTGAGGGACTTGAAGACGGCCGCCGCCTGGGGCGCGTTGGTGCCGTCAAGCTCCACACCCAGGGGGCTTCCGTTGAGCACCAGCTCGCCGGTGAACGTCTTCCCGGCGGCGGTATCTGCGGCCGGAATGTTGGGGCCGTTGGTGGCCGGGGCGGATGGAGTGGCGGAGGCTGACGGGCTGGTGAGGCCGGCCTCGGCGGCAGCAAATTCATCCTCCGTGGGGTTGCCGGCAAAGGCCGTGAGTTGGAGTACGACGGCGAGGACCACGGCGGCGGCTCCGGCACCGGCGGCCACGAGGTTGTCGCGCTTGCGCCGCTTCTCCTGGTCCCGCCTCAGCTCGCGCTTGGCCTCCATCTGCTGGATGCGCCGTTTGGCTTCGCGGGCACTGCGTGAACTGGCCGCCAAGGGTCCTCCTTTTAGTCGGGCTGCTGCGCTCCGGGCAACAGGGCCGGAAGCGCAGGTTTTTTGGCGGCCGGGCCCTGCCGCCGGCGCACATTAGAGATGCACACCGATGACGCATAAACTGACTGCCGCACATAGTTTATGCATGACTGGCTGGACAGCCGCCGAACAGCGCCCGCAACGCGTGGCCTGCGGCCAGCATCCGGCGCATTAAGAGGAGAACTTCCATGGCACGCACCGCCTCCCTGTCCGGATTCCCCGAGTGGCTTCCCGAGGAGCGGCTGGTGGAACTTCATGTCCTGGACACGCTGCGGCGGGTTTTCGAGCTCCACGGCTTCGCCTCGATTGAGACCCGTGCCGTGGAAACCGTGGGGCAGCTGCTGCGCAAGGGCGAGATTGACAAGGAAGTGTACGGCCTCAGCCGCCTCCAGGAGGACGACAGCGACAACCCCGTCAAGGGTGGCAAAGCGGATCCGCACGCCCTTGCCCTGCACTTCGACCTCACTGTCCCGTTCGCCCGCTACGTGGTGGAAAACGCCGGCTACCTGGCCTTCCCGTTCCGGCGGTACCAGATCCAGAAGGTATGGCGCGGCGAGCGTCCGCAGGAGGGACGTGCCCGTGAGTTCACGCAGGCTGATATCGACGTGGTGGGCGACGGCGAACTGCCTTTCCGCTACGACGTCGAGATCGCCCTGGTGATCGCTGAAGCGTTGAGCGCGCTCCCCATCCCTGACTTCCGGCTGCGGATCAACAACCGGAAGCTGGCTGAAGGCTTCTACCGCGGCATCGGCCTGGATGACACCGCCGGTGTCCTCCGCAGCATCGACAAGCTCGAGAAGATCGGGCCTGAGAAGGTGGCCGAGCTGCTCAAGTCCGAGCTGGGCGCCACCGATGAACAGGCGCGGAAGGCACTGCAGCTGGCCGCCATCAGGACGGAGGACACCTCCTTCGTGGCCCAGGTGCGTGCCCTCGGCGTATCCAATGAGCTGCTGGATGAAGGGCTGGATGAGCTGGAGCAGGTCATCGACGCCGCCGTCCAGCGCGCCCCGGGCAAGGTGCTGGCGGACCTGAGCATCGCCCGCGGCCTGGACTACTACACCGGCACCGTGGTGGAGACCGTCCTGGTGGGCCACGAGCAGCTGGGTTCCATCTGCTCCGGCGGCCGGTACGACGCCCTCGCCTCCAAGGGCAACCGGAAGTTCCCCGGCGTCGGCCTGTCCATCGGCGTGACCCGGCTGGTGTCCCGCATCCTCAGCCAGGACCTGGCCAGGGCTTCACGCTCGGTTCCCACCGCCGTCCTTGTAGCCCTCACCTCCGACGACAGCTGGGGTGCCGCACAGGATGTTGCGGCCCAGCTGCGCAGCCGCGGCATTCCCACCGAGGTGGCGGCCAAGGCCGAGAAGTTCGGCAAGCAGATCAAGTTCGCCGACCGGCGCGGCATCCCCTTTGTATGGTTCACCGACGACGACGGCACCCACCAGGTGAAGGACATCCGCACCGGCGAGCAGGTTGTGGCAGCCCCCGAAACGTGGATGCCGCCGTCGGAGGACCTTTCGGTGCAGGTGGCAAGCGCGGAGCCCGCTGCCGTTTAGCCGGATTGCCGCAGCAGGGGCCGCCATGGGGCGGCGGCGCCTGTCCACCGGGTAAACTCGGACAGGACTGTTCCTGCAACGGTCCTTTTATATCTCCCACAGTTTTCCCCCTGATCTCTCTAGAAAGGCGTGCTGTGCTGCGCACACATGACCTCGGATCCCTTCGTTCCGAGCACATTGGACAAACCGTAACCCTGGCCGGCTGGGTGGGCCGCCGCCGTGATCACGGTGGCGTGGCATTCGTGGACCTGCGCGACGCCTCCGGCGTGGCCCAGGTGGTGGTCCGCGAGGAAGAGGTTTTCCACGGGCTGCGCAACGAGTACGTCCTGCAGGTCACCGGCACTGTTTCCAAGCGCCCCGAGGGCAACGAAAACCCGGCGCTGGCCACCGGTGACATTGAGGTCATGGCGGACAAGGTGGTCATCCTGAACACCTCCGACCCCCTGCCGTTCCAGATCGACGAGCACGTGGAAGTGGGCGAGGAAGCGCGCCTCAAGCACCGCTACCTCGACCTCCGCCGCCCCGGCCCCAGCCGCAACCTGCGGCTGCGCTCGGAAGCCAACCGGGTGGCCCGCGAACTGCTCCACCGGGACGGCTTCGTGGAGATTGAGACCCCTACCCTGACGCGTTCGACGCCGGAAGGCGCCCGCGACTTCCTGGTTCCGGCCCGCCTGGCGCCCGGTTCCTGGTATGCGCTGCCGCAGTCCCCGCAGCTGTTCAAGCAGCTGCTGCAGGTGGGCGGCTTCGAGAAGTACTACCAGATTGCCCGCTGCTACCGGGACGAGGACTTCCGCGCCGACCGCCAGCCGGAGTTCACCCAGCTGGACATCGAGGCGAGCTTCGTTGACCAGGACGACATCATCACCCTCGGCGAGAACATCGTCCAGGCCGTGTGGCGCCTCATCGACGTCGAAATCCCCACGCCCATCCAGCGGATCACCTACGCGGACGCCATGGCCCGGTACGGCTCGGACAAGCCGGACCTGCGGTTCGGCCAGGAACTGACCGAGCTCACGGAGTTCTTCAAGGACACCAACTTCGGGGTGTTCAAGGCACCGTACGTCGGCGCCGTCGTCATGCCGGGCGGCGCCTCGCAGGCCCGCCGCGCCCTGGACGCCTGGCAGGAATGGGCCAAGCAGCGCGGCGCCAAGGGCCTGGCCTACGTCCTGTACAAGGAAGACGGCGAACTGGCAGGTCCGGTTGCCAAGAACCTGACGGACACCGAGCGCGCCGGCCTGGCCGACGCCGTCGGCGCCAAACCGGGCGACTGCATCTTCTTCGCCGCCGGCGAGAAGACCCCGTCCCGTGCGCTCCTTGGCGCGGCACGGGTGGAGATCGGCCACCGCACCGGCCTGATCAACCCCAACGACTGGGCCTTCTGCTGGGTTGTCGACGCCCCCATGTTCGAACCGGCAGCCGCCGCGGTTGCTTCCGGCGACGTGGCAGTCGGCGCCGGACAGTGGACCGCCGTGCACCACGCCTTCACCTCGCCCAAGCCCGAGTTCCTTGACACCTTCGACAAGGACCCCGAGTCCGCGCTGTCCTACGCGTACGACATCGTGTGCAACGGCAACGAGATCGGCGGCGGTTCCATCCGTATCCACCAGCGTGACGTGCAGGAACGCGTTTTCGAACTGATGGGCCTGGACAAGGAGGACGCGCAGACCAAGTTCGGCTTCCTGCTCGAGGGCTTCAAGTACGGCGCCCCTCCGCACGGCGGCATTGCCTTCGGCTGGGACCGCGTTGTCTCCCTTCTGGCGGGCGTGGATTCGATCCGCGACGTCATCGCGTTCCCGAAGTCCGGCGGCGGCCACGATCCACTGACCGATGCACCGGCCCCGATCACGCCGCAGCAGCGCAAGGAAGCCGGCGTGGACTTCAAGCCCGAGGCGGTCAAGCCGGTTGAGGCCAAGAAGGCCGAAGCAATCGCGAAGTAAGCAGGAACAAGCTGCATGACAGGAGGCTTCCCGGCCGTGCCGGGGAGCCTCCTGCCGTTGATGAAGGAGGTCTGGTGGCCACTGGCGGGACCGGCATAAAACCAGCGCCGGCAGAAGGTGATGCCGCCTGGGACGTTGAGGCAGCAATGGACGCCGCCTGGCCTGCCCCGGAACGGCACCAGGCCGGCGGCTGGGTGTTCCGTGCCGCCGGCGGGGTCACCCAGCGGGCAAACTCAATTTGGCCGCGGAATCCTGGCGGTACTGAAGCGCCGCCGGTGCTGTTGCGGGACGCGCGCGCGTGGTACCGCTCACGGCGGCTGCCGGTGATCTTCCAGGTGTCCGCAGGCGCCCGGACGGCCACGCTCAACGAGCTCCTCGACTCCGAAGGGTTCACCCGGCAGTCCGAGACGCTGGTCATGACCCGCGGTCCCCTGGCCGATGCCGCCACGGCGGATGCTTCAGTGGAGATCCGCACCGAGCCGTCGGCCGACTGGCTGAAGGTGTGGTGGGCGGTGGACGGACGGGGCGGCGCGGATGCCCTCGCGTACGCCAGGGACATCCTCAAGGGCTGCCCTTCCCTGTACGCGCTGGTGAGGGACGACGGCGGCCGGCCGGCCGCCGTCGGACGCCACGCCAATACCGGCGGGGACGCAGATCGGAACATC
>NZ_JBNHFD010000134.1:0-5383 GCF_059089865.1 Arthrobacter sp. Y3221157 | reverse complement strand
TGGCCTGCCGGCCGCGGGGTCGCCTGCGGTTCGGCGGCGGGCGGGCGGTCAGCCCGTGCTTCAGGGACCACGGTTGTCCTTCTTTCCATTGCGGTTAGCTCCACTTTACTGCGGGGTAATATGACCCGGCGGTATCCCGGGGCATACATTGAAGTATGGCTTCGACTTTCACCGCAAATGTTTCCTCTGTTTCCCTGGATCCCCTGGTGGAACCGGCTGGTGAGCTGACCCCTGCCGAGGTGGAGCGCTATTCGCGGCACCTCATCATTCCCGAGATCGGGACCATTGGGCAGCGGCGGCTCAAGAACGCGAAAGTCCTGGTGATCGGCGCCGGCGGGCTGGGATCACCGGCGCTGCTTTACCTGGCGGCGGCCGGTGTGGGAACCATCGGGATCATTGACGACGACGCCGTTGACCTCAGCAACCTGCAACGCCAGGTCATCCATGGGGTGGCCGACGTCGGCAGGCCCAAGATCGAATCGGCCAGGGACGCCATCTCCGCGCTCAACCCGCTGGTGGACGTCCGCCTCCACGATGTCCGCCTGGACGCCTCCAACGCCCTGGAACTGTTCGCCGGCTACGACCTGGTCCTTGACGGGGCGGATAACTTTGCCACCCGTTACCTGGTTAACGACGCCGCAGCCATCCTGGGCAAGCCCTACGTCTGGGGCTCCATCTTCCGGTTCGACGGCCAGGTCAGCGTGTTCTGGGAAAAGCACGGACCCACCTACCGCGATCTCTACCCCGAAGCGCCGCCCGCGGGCGCTGTTCCCTCCTGCGGCGAGGGTGGAGTCTTCGGCATGCTGTGCGCGGCCGTGGGGTCGCTGATGGTGACGGAGGCAGTCAAGCTGATCACCGGCGTCGGACGTTCCCTCCTGGGCCGTGTGGCGCTGTTCGACGCCCTGGGCGGCAGCTGGCGGGAGATCCGGGTATCGAAGGATCCCGCGGCGGAACCCATCACGGAGCTCACGGACTATGAGGCCTTCTGCGGCATCACCCCGGAGGCGCCGTCGGACACCGAACACACTGTGACCGCAACGCAGCTGGCCACCATGCTGGCGTCCCGGAAAGCCGGGCTCAAGGATTTTGAGCTGGTGGACGTCCGGGAGCCCGGTGAATTCGAAATCGTCCGGATCGACGGCGCCGTCCTGATCCCGCAGGGCCGGATCCTGGCCGGCGACGCGTGGGCGGAGATTCCGCAGGACCGGGACATCGTGTTTCTCTGCAAGGCAGGGACACGGTCGGCCAACGTCCTGGCGGCAGCGCAGAAGGCGGGCTACCAGCGCGTCAGCCATCTCGACGGCGGCATCCTCTCATGGGTGCGCGAGGTGGAACCGCACAAGCCCGTTTACTGACCTTGCCAGGCACCGACGCTCTCTCACTTTTCGCGCCCTGTGGAGGGACGCTCTCTCGCTTCTAAGCGGTGAGTGCGAGAGGGTTTGCCGGAGGGGCGCAGGATGTGAGAGAGGGTTGGCCGGAGAGGCCGTTCAGGCGCTTTCGAGGCCCCGATGGTCCACTGGGCATTCGGCCTGGGCGGACGGGCGGGCGGCGGGCTGCTCCACGGTGATGCCGTAGAGGGCCTCCAGGGCCGCCACGTACTCGTCCTGCTGGCCGTTGGCCGCCAGTTCCCGGGCGCGGACCGTGGGCACGTGCAGCAGCTGCTTGACCATGCGGCGGAGTGCGAACTCCACTTCCTCGGCAGCGGCGGTGCAGCCGTGCCGGGCCCGGACTTTTTCCATTTCGGCGTCCAGGACGTTCATGGTGTGGCGGCGGAGGGCAACAATGGCGGAATCCACGGACCGGGCCTCGCGTTCCTGTTCAAAAGCCGTGGCGGCACCCTTGACGATGCTGCTTGCCTGGGCCAGCGATTCGGCCTGTTCCTGCGGCGCGGCGAGGCGGACCGATTCCAGGGTGAGGAGTTCGACGCCGTCCAGCTCGCCGACGGCGGGGTCGAAATCGTGGGTGAGGGCCAGGTCGATGGCGATCAGCGGCTGCGGGGAGTTGGCGCGGACCTGGGCCAGTTCGTCGGCCTCCACTCGGGTATCCGAGCCGCTGCAGCCGATCATGACGTCCGCCGCGGCAACGGCGGGATTGAGGGAATCCTCGTCGAGGGCGGTGCCGCCGCGCGTGGCGACGAACCCTTCCGCCCGGCCGGAGGAGGAGAAGACGGAGATGTCCGTGCAGCCGCGTTCACGGAGCAGTGCCATGGTGGCGCCGGCGTAGGCTCCGGTCCCGAAGACCACCACCTTTTTGGTGGACCAGTCCTGGTTTTCAGAAAGATCTGTTGCAAGGTCCAAGGCGACGGACACGATGGACAGGCCGCGCGAACCGAGCGCCGTCTGGGCGCCTACGTCCTTTGCGGTTTTGGAGGCGGCCTGGAACAGCCGGACCAGACCCGCACTTGCGGTGCCTTCATGCTGGGCGGTGATGAGTGCGCGGCGCACCTGGCCTGCGATTTCCCGTTCACCGACGACGGCGGAGTCCAGCCCTGCGCTGACGGCGAAGAGGTGCTGGGTTACTTCAGGGCCGGTGCGGGTGCTGAAGGAGCGGGATACCAGCGGTTCGCTCAGTCCGCTGGCCTCGCTGATCTGGGCGACAAGCGCCGCGCGCGCGGCCTCTACATCATCCGGATGGGGCGCCTCGCCATAGATCTCGTAGCGGTTGCAGGTGGCGAGGACGACTGCGCCTGTCACCGCCGGCGATCCGGAGAGGGCGTTTGTGGCAATCCCAGAGGAACCGTTGCTCAACTGAGCAACGGTTTCAAGGTCGATGTCGGCGTGTGTAGCCACCAATGAAAAAAGAACCACAGCAGACCAATCATAGCTTTTTCGTTCCTCGGTAGAACAACTCCCTGCCCTGTCCCGGGGGTACCTGGGCTTGTGATTCCTGCCACGGCGGGAAATTTGGCTGCGGGATGACAGGCTGTCGTTATCTTTTGGCGCTGATCTTCGGCAGAATCAATGGCATGACTTCTAGCCCTGCCGTCTCTGCTGCCGGCGCCCTTGCCGCTGACCATCCGCTGCTGGACGGCCGCACCGCGGACTCCCCGCTGATCACCGCCTACCGCGGCGGCAAACCCTCCCGCCGTCCCGTCTGGTTCATGCGGCAGGCAGGGCGTTCCCTGCCCGAGTACCTCAAGGTCCGTGAGGGCATTGCCATGCTGGACTCCTGCCTGCGGCCGGAGCTGGCGTCTGAGATCACCCTCCAGCCGGTCCGCCGGCACGACGTTGACGCAGGCATTTTCTTCTCCGATATCGTCATCCCGCTGAAGCTCGCCGGCGTGGGCGTGGACATCGTTCCGGGAGTAGGTCCTGTCCTTGATAAGCCCGTCCGCACCGCAGCCGATGTGGCAGCGCTGCCGCAGCTGACCTGGGAGGCGCTGGAACCCATCCGGGAAGCCGTCCGGCTGACGGTGGCCGAGCTCGGCAAGACCCCCCTGATCGGTTTTGCCGGCGCCCCTTTCACTTTGGCTGCCTACATGGTGGAGGGCAAGCCCTCCCGCGACCACCTGGGGCCGCGCACCATGATGCACGCCGACCCGGAGACCTGGTCCGCCCTGGCCAACTGGGCTGCCGACGCGTCCGGGATGTTCCTCCGGGCACAGCTTGAGGCAGGTGCCTCCGCGGGCCAGCTGTTCGACTCCTGGGCCGGATCCCTGGGCCTGGCCGATTACACCCGGTACGTCGCGCCTGCCTCAACCCGTGCGCTGGACCACGTGCGGCACCTCGGCGCCCCGCTTGTCCATTTTGGCACCGGCACTTCGGAGCTCCTGGTGGCGATGAAGGATGTGGGTGTCGACGTGGTGGGCGTGGACTACCGGCTGCCCCTTGACGAAGCCAATCGCCGCCTGGGCGGCACCGTACCACTGCAGGGAAACATTGATCCCGCCCTGCTTCCGGCCCCCTGGGAAATCCTTGAAGCCCACGTCCGCGAGGTCATTGCGGCAGGCTCGTCGGCACCCGGACACGTTGTTAACCTGGGCCACGGCGTGCCGCCCGAGACGGACCCCGATGTCCTGACCCGGGTGGTAAAGCTCATCCACTCCATTTCCCCGGAGTAGTCCGTGGGCAGCGCGCCGGCCACGGCACAGACCGCGCTGGTGGTGGGCGGCGGCATCTCCGGGCTGCTCTCCGCGCGGGAACTGGCTCTCGCGGGATACCGGGTCACCGTCCTGGAAGCCGGCAATGAGTGGGGCGGCTGCGTGGGCAGCCATGTGGTGGCCGGCCTCACTCTGGACAGCGGCGCCGAGTCCTTCGCCACAAGGTCCGACGCCGTCGCAAGCCTGGCCACCGAGCTTGGGCTTGGCGGCAACATCGTTAGTCCCCGGCCGGGAGGTGCGTGGGTCCAGTTGCCGGAAGGTCCGCGGGAACTGCCTAAGACGGGCGTGCTGGGCATCCCCGCCAACCCCTGGGACCCGGAGGTCCGGCGTTCCCTTGGGCTGCTGGGTTCCCTCCGGGCGTCCCTGGACCGGATCCTGCCGGCCTCGGTGGGAACCGGGCAGGAGGTGACCAGCGTGTCAGCCCTGGTGCAAGCCCGGATGGGCACCCGGGTCCTGGAGCGGTTGGTCGCCCCCGTGGTGGGAGGCGTCCACTCGGCCGATCCGGGGCTGCTGGACGTTGACATGGTAGCTCCCGGGCTGCGCGCCCGCCTCCGGCAGCACGGTTCCCTCGCAGCCGCCGTTGCCGCCCAGCGGAGCAGCGCCGCCCCGGCAGTTGCGTCCGCTGAAAGGCAACCCGCCAAAGCCGGCTCCGCCGTCGCCGGCCTGGAAGGCGGCATGCACACGCTGGTCGCCGCCCTGATGGAAGCCGTTCGCGGGGAGGGAGTAGCCCTGCTGTCCGCCACACCCGCCGTCGCTATAAACCGCACTCTGGACGGGTGGCACATACAGTCGACCGGCTTGGCCTTCGACGCGAACGTACTGGTGGTGGCGGTGGACGGTCCAGCCGCCGTCGACCTCCTGGCCGGGCCGGTGCCCGCCGTCGCCGGCAAGAAACCGGCACCCGGGCCCGACGTCAAGCTCGTGTCATTGGTGCTGGATAATCCCGCCCTCGACCGCCGCCCCCGCGGCACAGGCGTCCTGGTGGCACCTCAGACCCCGGGGATTGCGGCGAAGGCGCTGACGCACGCCACGGGCAAGTGGGACTGGCTGGCCGCAGCTGCGGGCCCCGGCCGGCACGTCCTGCGGCTGTCCTATGGCCGCGTGGACGGCGTTGGGGGGCAGCCGGCCGGTCCCGAAACGGACGATGAACTCCTGGCCGCCTCATTGTGCGACGCCTCAGCCCTGCTGGGCGTGGACATCAGCAGGGAAACCATCCTTGACTGGGACGTGGTCCGCTGGCGCGGGGCCCTGCCGTTCGCGGCCGTCGGCCACCGCGCGAGGGTA
>NZ_JBNHFD010000133.1:0-5399 GCF_059089865.1 Arthrobacter sp. Y3221157 | reverse complement strand
TGAGGTACTTCTCCCCCTGCGCGTTCTCGGTGGTGACCTTGCCCAGGGCTTTCCGCAGCACCGCGGCGTCAAAGGCGTAGATGCCCGAGTTGACCTCCGGCGTCGATGGCTTCCAGCAGGGGCCCGTCGTCGGACACGACGGCGAGGCCGCGCTTCTCGACGATCTCCGCCGGGGTGCCTTCACCGGCGAGCACTCCGTCCAGCACCTGCGACGCCATCTTGTTGTTGATCTTGCCGCCCTCAACCATGCGGGCAAGCTCAACGATGGTGGCGGGCTGGACGCCCAGCTGGCCGGGGTCCACGTCGGCGGCCTTGGCGCGGCCCACGATTTCGCCCATCCACCACTTGCGCGCCACGGAGGCACTGGCGCCTGCGGCAATGGTTTCCTCGATCTCGTCCAGGACGCCGGCGTTCACCACGTCGCGGAATTCGAGGTCCGAGTAGCCCCAGCTGGCCTTGAGCCGCTTGCGGCGCTCGGCCGGCGGCTCGGGCAGGGTGGCGCGGAGCTCCTCCACCCATTCGCGGGAGGCGACCACGGGAACCAGGTCCGGCTCCGGGAAGTAGCGGTAGTCGTCGGCGTCGGACTTGGCCCGGCCGGACGTGGTGGTGCGGGTGTCCTCATGCCAGTGCCGGGTTTCCTGGACGACCGGCTCGCCGGAGTCCAGGACGGCGGCGTGGCGCTGGATCTCGTAGCGGACGGCGTGTTCGACGGCGCGCAGCGAGTTCACGTTCTTCGTCTCGGAGCGGATGCCGAAGCGTTCGCGGCCGTGCGGGCGGAGCGAGACGTTGGCGTCACAGCGCACGTTGCCGCGTTCCATGCGCGCGTCGGAAACACCGAGGTTCTTCACGATCTCGCGGACCGCCGCAACGTAGGCCTTGGCCAGTTCGGGGGCCCGGGAACCGGCACCCTGGATCGGCTTGGTGACGATTTCCACCAGCGGAACGCCGGCCCGGTTGTAGTCCACCAGGGAGAAGTCGGCGCCGTGGATGCGGCCGGTGGCCCCACCCATGTGGGTCAGCTTGCCGGCGTCCTCCTCCATGTGCGCGCGTTCGATCTCCACGCGGAACACGGTGCCGTCCTCAAGTTCGACGTCCAGGTAGCCGTCGTACGCGATGGGCTCGTCGTACTGTGACGTCTGGAAGTTCTTGGGGGTGTCCGGGTAGAAGTAGTTCTTCCGGGCGAAGCGGCAGCTCTCGGCAATCTTGCAGTTGAGGGCCAGGCCGATCTTGATGGAGGACTCCACCGCCGTCTTGTTCACCACCGGCAGGACGCCCGGCATGCCGAGGTCCACCTCGTTGACATTGGTGTTGGGCTCGTCACCGAAGACGTTGGGCGCGGAGGAAAACATCTTGGTCTTGGTGTTGAGCTCCACGTGGACCTCGAACCCCAGGACGGGATCGTACTTCTCCATCGCCTCTTCGAAGCTGAGGATCGCGTCGGTGGTCATTATTTTGCCTCCTGGGTTTCGAGGGCCGCGGTACCGGCAAGGTCGGGGGCCTGGGCAAGCAGCGGTCCGCCCCACTTGGCCTCGAGCAGGGATTCCAGGACGGCGCCCACGCGGTACAGGCGGGCGTCCTCCCGGGCGGGTGCGAGCAGCTGGATGCCCACGGGCAGGCCGTCCTCGTCCGCCAGTCCGCCGGGCAGGGACAGCCCGGGAACGCCGGCCAGGTTGGCCGGGATGGTGGCGACGTCGTTCAGGTACATGGCCAGGGGGTCGTCCAGCTTCTCGCCGAGGCGGAAGGCCGTGGTGGGCGCCGTGGGGGAAATCAGGACGTCCGCCACGGTGAACGCGGCGTCGAAGTCCCGCTGGACCAGGGTGCGGACCTTCTGTGCCGAGCCGTAGTAGGCGTCGTAGTAGCCGGCGCTCAGGGCGTAGGTGCCCAGGATGATGCGTCGCTTGACCTCGTCGCCGAAGCCCGCAGCACGGGTGGCACCCATGACGCGTTCGATGGTCATGGGACCGTCCTCGGGCAGGACGCGCAGGCCGTAGCGGACGCCGTCGAACTTCGCGAGGTTGGAGGACGCCTCGGAGGGCATGATGAGGTAGTAGGCACCCAAGGCGTACTGGAAGTTGGGGCAGGAAACCTCGACGATTTCCGCTCCCGCTTCACGCAGCAGCTCCAGCGAATCGTTGAAGCGGTTCTCGACGCCGGCCTGGTAGCCCTCGCCATGCAGTTCCTTGATGATGCCGATCCGCAGGCCTTCGACGTTGCCGGTCTTCGCGGCGGCCACGAGGTCGGCCAGCGGGTCAGGCAGCGAGGTGGAATCGCGGGAGTCGTGCCCGCCGATGACCTGGTGCAGGAGTGCCGAGTCCAGGACGGTCCGGGAGACCGGGCCGATCTGGTCCAGCGAGGAGGCCATGGCGATGGCGCCGTAGCGGGAGACGCTGCCGTAGGTGGGCTTGACGCCCACCGTGCCGGTGACGGCGCCGGGCTGGCGGATGGACCCGCCGGTGTCCGTGCCGAGGGCCAGGGGCGCCTCGAAGGCGGCGACGGCGGCAGCGGAGCCACCGCCGGAGCCGCCGGGGATGCGGTCGAGGTCCCACGGGTTGCGGGTGGGGCCGTAGGCAGAGTGCTCCGTGGAGGAGCCCATGGCGAATTCGTCCAGGTTGGTCTTGCCCAGGATGGGCATCTTCGCGGCGCGGAGGCGCTCCACAACAGTGGCGTCGTAGGGGCTGTGCCAGCCCTCGAGGATCTTCGAGCCTGCCGTGGTGGGCTGGCCGATGGTGACGATGAGGTCCTTGACCGCGATGGGCACGCCAGCCAGGTAGTGGAGGCCCTCGGCCTCGGGTCCGCCGGCGGCACGGATGGCATCCACTTCGGCCGCGACGGCGAGCGCTTCCTCGGCGTTGATGTGCAGGTACGCGTTGACGCCGCGTTCGCCGCCGTCCACGTCGGCGATCCGGTCCAGGTGCGCCTGGACCACCTCGACGGCGGTAACTTCGCGGGCGCGCAGCTTGTCGGCCAGCTGTGCGGCGGAGAGCCGGATCAGGGCGGCGGCGCTGGTGTTCTGTTCAGTCATTGTTTAGTCCTCATCCAGGATTGCCGGAACCTTGAAACGGTTGTCGTCGGAATCCGGGGCACCGGAGAGTGCCTGTTCCGCCGTGAAGGTGTGGCCCACGACGTCTTCCCGGAAGACATTGCTCAGCGGGATGGGGTGGGACGTGGCCGGCACGTCGTCTCCGGCGGCTTCACTGACCGACTTGATCGCATCAACGATGACGGCGAGTTCTCCGGCCATCCTGTCCAGCTCATGAGCACTCATCTCGATGTGAGCGAGCTGCGCGAGATGCGCAACGTCGTCACGGTTGATCGCAGCCATGGATCTCCCCTGCAAAGTTCGGATTGGTTTCCGATCCATTCTAGTGGGGAAACGATGATGCCCGTCTGACGACCCCCAGCGGGCGTCAGACGGGCACCTTCATGCCGGGTTCGTTCACAAGGAACAGCACCGCGGCAGCTACAGACTAACCGATACCGATGGCTCCGGTCAGCATGCCGATTCCCAGCATGACCAGGGACACCACGGCGCTGCGCCACAGCACTTTCTTGTGGTGGTCGCCCAGGTCCACCTTGGCCAGGGACACCAGCAGCAGGATGGCCGGAACCAGCGGGCTCTGCATGTGGAACGGCTGGCCCGTGATGGAGGCGCGGGCCATTTCCGCGGCGCTGATGCCGTAGTGCGCGGCGGTCTCGCTGAGGACCGGCAGCACGCCGAAGTAGAAGGCGTCATTGCTCATGAAGAACGTCATGGGGATGCTGAGGACGCCGGTGATGACGGCCATGAACGGGCCCATGCTGGACGGGATGATCTGCACCAGCCAGGCGGACATGGCTTCCACCATGCCGGTGCCGGTGAGGACGCCGGTGAGGACGGAAGCGGCCATGACCATGCTGACCACCGCGACAATGGACGGGGCGTGGGCCACCAGCTGGGTGCCCTGGTCCTTGACCTTGGGGAAGTTCACCAGCAGGGCGATGGCGGAGCCCACCATGAAGACGTAGGGCAGCGGAACGAGGTCGGCGATGAGCATGCCCATGACGGCGACCGTGAGGGCCAGGTTGAACCAGAACAGGTTGGGGCGCAGGGTGCTGCGGTTGGGGTCCAGGGCGGTGTCGGCCATGGCCGTATCGCTGTCGTCCACCAGGTCTTCAGGACGGTCCAGCACTGCCACGGACGAGCCTTCCGGGGAGAGACCGCCGGCGGGGGCTGCTCCGCCGGGGTTGCCACCCGTGCGTCCACGGCCGGTTCCGGAACCGCTGCCCGCAGAGCCTGCGAAAGCGCCGCCGTCGAACTTCTCGGCAGTATCCGGGACGCCCCAGATTTCCGGCTGGGTGGCGCGGAGCCGGTTGCGCTCCTGCAGGCCGAGGAGCCAGGCGAAGGCGAGGACCACGGCAATGCCGGCGACCAGTGAGGGAAGCATGGGGACGAAGACGTCATTGACGTCGATTTCCAGTGCGGTGGCGGCGCGGGCGGTGGGGCCGCCCCAGGGGACGATGTTCATGGTGCCGTTGGCGAGGCCGGCCACGCAGGTGAGGACCACGGGGCTCATCTTGAGCCGCAGGTAGATGGGCAGCATGGCTGCGGTGGTGAGGATGAACGTGGTGGAGCCGTCGCCGTCCAGGGACACGGCGGCTGCCAGCAGGGCGGTGCCGAGCACAACCTTGGCGGGATCGTTGCCCAGCTTGCGAAGGATGAACTTCACCAGCGGGTCAAACAGTCCGACGTCGATCATCAGCCCGAAGTAGATGATGGCGAACATCAGCAGCGCCGCGGTGGAGGTCATGGACTTCATGGAATCCAGGACCATGTCCCCGATGCCCAGGCCGGCACCGGCGAAAAGTCCGAAAACGGTGGGGACGATGATCAGCGCCAGCACTGGCGTCAACTTTTTCGTCATGATCAGCACCATGAATACCGCGATCATGGCGAATCCAAGTATTACCAGCACAGCCGGCTCCTTCTTGTGAACGGCACCACAGCGTTGTGATGCGTGCTACAGACTGTAGGGTGGCCGCCGTCACGGCAGTGCCTTTGGCTCAATTGATTGGCATACTGCTTATTGGGAGCATTTTGCTCATTCTGCTCACGTGCTGCCGCGGCTGGTTCCGGCGGGGCCAGGTGGGCACAGCCGACCCGTATCAAGGAGGATCATGCAGCGTTCCGCGCCCCGACCGCCGCTGCGGTTCTCCACCCAGACGCTGCTGCTGCAGGTGGCCGTGGTACTGCTGGTGGTCCTGCTCAGCGCCGCCGTCCATGCGTGGCTGACCTATGACAGGGTTGGCAGCGACGCCGAAAGCCAGGCGCTGACGCTCGCCCGAACCGTCGCCTCCAACCCCTCCGTCCGGGCCGACGTGCAGGCCATCAGTGCGCGCGAGGGCACTCCCCCGCCGGCCGA
>NZ_JBNHFD010000132.1:0-6079 GCF_059089865.1 Arthrobacter sp. Y3221157 | reverse complement strand
GGTGGGGGCGTCCCCGGTGACCAGGACGACGGGGATCTGCGCCTGGACTGCCTCGGCGAGGGCGGTGAGCGCGTTGGTGTAGCCGGGGCCGTAGGTGGTGGTGCCCGCGGCGAGCCGTCCCGAGGTGCGGTAGTAGGCGTCGGCAGCTGCGATGGCAGCACCCTCATGCCGGACGGCGGTGAAGCGCATGCCCTCATTCTCGGCGGCGTCCAGGAAGTAGACGTTGCCGTTGCCCATGACGCCGAAGACGTCGCTGACGTAGCTGCTGAGAACCTGCGCGACGCGGCCGGAGACGGTAAGTGAAGTTATGCAGGAATCCTGTGACGCAGGCCTCAGATCAGCAAGGGCCGCGATTCTGGTTGGGATTTTTGGCAGCAGAAGCAAGCAGGGGTGACAAAACGCCCATCAGAGGCCCACGTCACCCGCATTTAGTCGCGGGACTGCTGTTTGGACAGCCGGTGGGGATGAGCACTTATTAAGTATTCAGGGAAGTTAGAGCGGCAAACTAGTGCAGTGACCTTGCGATGCCAGTACTGATTTTTGTAAGGCGTGCTCTTTATGATAGTCTTCGCGGACTAACCCTGATTTTAGGTGTTGGTGTTCGCTAGCTGCGATTTTCGTAACCGGTTCGATTCCGGGGCCGCTATGGTGGGTAACCGTCATCGCGGTACTGCTAGTGGTTGCAGTGAATGTCATTCCCGTCGTTGTTGCAAAAATTAGGGTTCTAACGAAACTTCTACCTGACAATGTACGTGTGAATGGAACGGTGGTCTTTATGGGTGTTATCTCCTGTTTTGTCTACGATGCAATCAAGGCTATGGTGAGCCTCAGCACCTAAGCTCAGGGTTAGTTCGGGCGTGACAACAATCGTCCAGGCAGACGCTGGGCTGGAGCCCGCGTCCCTAGTGTGGCCGTTTGGCTGGATACTGTGGATCAGGTGCGGGAGGCGTTCCCGATGTTCCGGCAGCGGCGGCTGTAAGCGCTCATTTTGTCTTGCTAGCCGAGGTGGCGGTTCTGATCTCGTCCGAGGGATGCGCCGGTTGCGCCGGCCGGAACTCCAAAGCGAATATCCATGGCAACCATAAGGGGAATGGTGGCCCGAGCAGTCACGCCATGTGTGTACGGCAAGTTTGCCCTTAACTGAGGTGGACGGCGTCAAGGCCCCTGCGCCGAACCTCAGAGCTTTTGTGTTCTTTCGACAAAACCTCAAGAATCTCTACTTAGCACAAGTACGTTGCTAAAACAGGGGAAATAGTGTCAGATTCCGTACGTCCTGACTGCGGCTAGGCTTCGTTTCAAGATCGCCATCCTAACGATTTGTCCCAACTGTGTCAGAGTCGAAGGATGACGTAGTTGAACTCGGGCTGGAGTTGGTCAAAGGTGTGATGATGAACTTTCATATTCAGGAACGCTTCGTTATCGCTCAATCGTGGTGGATCGCTACGGAACTCGTTAGACGGAACACCCAATTGCGTATCTTGGAATGGCATCCAGGTGGGGGGCAATACGACGCCCTGGGTTTGCTTGACGAGACCCGTGGGAAAGTCCTTGTTTCTTTGAACCGAAGGGGTGGGCGCATCCATGTTGAGGACTCCCCCGATTTTAGCCCGGTCGAATGGTCGGAAGTATTCGCCAGTCGACCTCATGCGATCGTGGAGAGGATCGAAAAGGGTGCGGGCCTCACGCCTCCCGCTCGCACGCCACCTACCGGAAGGGCTGCTCTCACATACAGAATCATGACGTCGATTCTGGCGCAGATGGTGAATTCGAAGAATACTTGGGACGCAAGGAGCGCATTTTTAGATACCTCTGGCTACGGTGGCGGACCTATCGAGAGCCTCTTTGACCGCTTCCCCAGCGCCGCGAGGCAAAGAAAAACTGCCGCAAGCCCTGCTGCTCTCGGCGACGCAGCGGCAGGATTCTGGTCGTTGAACCGAGACGGGGTTCCTCTTGCCGTTCTCGATCAGTGGGGACTACTACACCAGCAAAAGGGGGAGCCTGTCGATCTGATGCGGCACTTTGTAGCTAATCAGCGCAGTCTCTCAGCAACAATCGGTCAATCTCTTGGAGAACTTCTAAAGTAGTGCTCATTCCGGACTTGTCGCCAATTGATGCCGTCAGCACCCTCATCGAGCAAACCATTAGCCCCCGCCGGGCAGTGCCGCGCGCCATCATGCTGGTGGCGCTGATCGGCGGTGGTATCTTCGTGGCGGTGCTCTACGTGACCCAGCTCGTGTAGCCGGGGGGGCGTCTTCGAGGACGCGGCCTCCGCGGCCAGCTCCATCGCCCTGCAGATCGACGGGCAGCTGTTCGGCGCCGTTTTCCTGGCCAGCATGGTGGTGGCACAGTTCGCCTCCGGCCTCGCCGGGGAGGTCGGTGCCCTCGGCACCGCGTTCAATCTCCGACTAGGGAGGGCGCTCAGATCGAAAGTAACGATCTTTGTTGAAGGTGACGATACGGCTCTGCTGCGGAGCTTTGCCAAGACGCTTGGCAGCGGTCCCGTTCGACGCGGGGCTTTGGAGAGTCGGCGTTCCCGTGATGTTCGAGCACGGGGGGTGCGGTTCGGGCTGATGAACTGCTACGACCCGCGATTCCCCTAGCTGGCCAGATCACCGGCCCATGATGGCGCGCAGGTCTGGTCTGCTCGTCCAGGGTGCCGGGCACGCATATGACGGAGCAGTGGCCGGCGCTGAACGTGGTCAGGGCAATTGCGAACACCGTGTGCGTGGCGGGGGTGTGTGAAGCACCGCCTCTGTCAGTTGGGCGAAGCGCGCTGGTGGACGCATGGGGTTGTGGAGGCGGACCTTGGGCTGGCCGCTGATGTGCGAGCGTCTTCAGGCCCGGGTAGCGAACCTTCCACTAATCGCCGGGTGTTTGCCCGTCTGTCTACAGGTAACTGGAACACATCCGATCTGGCAGCGAGAAGGTCAGCCATCGTGACAAAGACATGCCCCGGGGTCACCCGCCAGCATTTAAGCGCCCCCGGTTGGCGAATTCAAAGCTGTTTTCAGGTTCGCTGGGTGCGGCAGACGTTGGTCTCGGCCACGCCTCCAGGGCTACCCTAATCAGGTGGCGCGTTCGTGCAGCAATGCGCGTCTCGTCCCACTGTTCAGACCAAGACGCTCCATCGAACTCGTCAGCGGTCTCGGGCCGCGACAAAACCGAACCGGTTGTCAGCCGCAGAAGGCTGTGCCGCTGTATGTGAGGTTTTTTGAATTCCCAGCTGTTGTTGCTGAGCGCGGGGTTGAGCTTAGTCGTAACAAGCGTCAGGTTGCCCAACTGATGTATCGCCGAGGTTCTCCGTATGAGATCCTCTTCGCTGTGGTTGTCCGGAAGTGCCCAGTGTTTGCCCCATTCCTGAGGCATAAGGTGTTCGATGTTGAGTCTGGAATCGGTACTGGAAAGCTGGTTTCCTGGCTCTGTCTTTCCTGACTGAAGATGATTTTCCAGCCCAACCAGCAAGCTCCGGAGCCGCGCCCTATAAACGGACTTGTAAAGGCCAGCGTCAGCCAGAGCGACGGTAAACTCTTCATCTGAGGGCCAGCGCCGTGAGTCAGCTGTTTGCGCAGCTAGTGCGGCGATCACAGTATCCCCAACATTTTCCGGCTCCGCTGTGCTGGCGATGTCCATGAGTTGAACGAACAGCTTGTTGTAGTCACCGTTCGGCATGCGTGCCACACCTCGCCGCATGAGGAAGGAGTCTATGGCTCGTGCTACCAGCTCCTTCTGGTTCCACGGAACAGCATCGTCCGCGAAGACTCTGAGCAGCAGCGGCCAAGGCGTCATGGTGCCAGTCGCCTGCATACGGTTGAGAAGCGCTCCCACGTCAGACAGAGAAGGCATGCGCTCAAGTTCATCGTACTTGTCCGCGTAGCGCCGGATGTCTACGATCAAATCAGCAGCGCTAGGAGGAGGCGGAACGGGGCCATCCGGACTGGAAGTTAGCCACTCTCGCACGTCGACAAACAAGTGCTCCGCGCTAACCTCACCCTTTGTCTGGATGGTGAGCCAGTAACTTAGCAGCAAGTCGATGCGGGACCGCTTCATACGGCCTGTGGTCACTTGTCGGCGCCATTGCTGACCGTCCAAAGGCAGCCAGCTGTCGAGGAGAAGTGAATCCGCTCGCTTATGATCGCCCTGTTGTTCGACTTTTTGGAACAGTAGGTTCTTCACGAGGTCAGCAGCATCCAGCTTCACTCCACGATGATTGAGGGCTTCGAAGATCACCTGGGGGTCATCGTACGATTCCAGGTAAATCTGAACGAGCTGCATACGGTCGCGGAGGGTCTCAAACAGGTAGCCCAGTCGGAGCTCAGGGTCAGCAGAGCTGTTGCACCAGCTGGATATCGAGTCCTCGAACCAGTCCGCAGCCTTCACCAGTTTGTGTCCCTCGAGTCCTGCAGGAACGGCAGAGTCTTCCGTTCTAAGAGCCCAGCGAAACGCCCCGTTGTCTTGAGGGAGAGGCCAAAGTTTATGTAGGTCCTCTGCATGATCTGGGTGGATTGCTTCACGCTTGTTTTCCAGCAGGGTGCTGAACAGGCCAGCAGACGTGACTGCCCCAACTTTGAGGGCTACACGTCGAGAAGCAGCCAGCAAGACTTGGAGCGTAGTCAAGCGTTGTTGGCCATCGATGACAGCAGAGGAGGACAGCCTGCGCGGAAGATGGCGGCGCGATTGGATAACGACGGCACCGAGGAAATATGTGCGGGGGTCATGGCGACCATGCTCATCGAAAACTTCCGCCTCGACTTCTTCCGCTGCCGTGCGGACGTCGGTCCACAAGGGCGCCCAGTTGAGCACTTCATCCCAGACGTAAGGACGCTGAAATAGCGGCACTACCAGGTGATGATCGGCTGCAAAGACGTGACCAAGAGTAACGTCGCCAGCTTTCATTATTTCCCCCATTGGATCGATAGTTTGGTTGGCTCAGGCTACAGTATGACTCTCGATACGACTTAGAGGACGCTGTAGTGGTAGGTCAGATCCTGACATCTGCGATGCTTTCCTCGATGAGATCAAATTCGCTAGATTCAGCGTGATCGAAATAACCGACTATTCGTTGTGAGACAGCAATTAGCCGGTGCTCTTCAAAGCCCGGAACGTTGTCGCCGGGACCGACATATACCCAGTCAAGATTCTTTCGGTAGTAAAATGTCTCGTCGTTTACCAGCACCAGCACGAGAAGCACCATCCCGCTGGTACTCATGGTGACGAAGTATTCTTCATGGTCGTTAGGTTGTGGTGAGCGAGGCCACCGATCCAATCGCGCTTCGACTATTGAGTCCGGATCCAGGTCGTAGTAGAACTCGTCATCGTGCTTGAAATAACCAGACTTGAGGATGTTCCGATCGATCAAATGATCCGTGGAGAGTATGAAGCTCGAACCGAGAGCATAGCGGTGTGCCAACTTCATATCTCCCCAAGTCACAAATCTTGATAGCACGATTCTCCTTTCGCGGAAGCGCTACAGGTCGTATATGGATCCTGCGCCTGTGTTTAGGCATTTTACGGTTGGCTAGCGATCCACTGTGCGAAGTCGTAGGCACTGAGCCGCTGCGTCTTTTTTGTACTCTCCTCACCGTGCTGGTCCCAAAATTCAACAGCGCAAAGTTTCAGACTTTTGTCGATGCTATAAAGATATTCGCCTCTGCAAGGGCTTGGGTCCCCTTCATCGGCAGGCATGTGGTTTTCGAAGTCGAGTACAGGCCAGTATCCGTGTTGCCATGTTCCTGACCGCCTGGCTTCGCCATAGCCGGTGTCCATGGTTCCGCGCACCAAGTCGCGTATGGAAAAGTCGGGTACTTCGTGAGGGTCGTCGTCAGAGACGAACTGGATTGATGAATCAG
This sequence comes from Arthrobacter sp. Y3221157, assembly GCF_059089865.1. Classification (NCBI taxonomy): domain Bacteria; kingdom Bacillati; phylum Actinomycetota; class Actinomycetes; order Micrococcales; family Micrococcaceae; genus Arthrobacter; species Arthrobacter sp. Y3221157. Next base: position 233 of record NZ_JBNHFD010000132.1, on the reverse strand, counting down.
AAAATTCTGGTGGTGCTGAGCGTTTCCCGCTAAGGCTTTCAGCGCTGTCCCACCAGTTGATCGCTTCTACTAGGTTGTCCATGCCGAGCTGCTGTAGACGCTGCTTGTGACCTTCTTTCCACTTGACAGGAATCCGAGGGTGTTTCATAGAGTGTGTAAGGGTCCGGTCTCTAACTAGGGTTTGACCTGCGGTTTTACCCTTGAAAGGACGGGCCCTCTTGGCCGAAATCAGT
>NZ_JBNHFD010000131.1:0-6084 GCF_059089865.1 Arthrobacter sp. Y3221157 | reverse complement strand
CGAAGCGGCAGGCCGGACTCCACAGGGTGCCCTCGTCGCGGCCGGCGCCGGGGACAACGCTGCGGCTGCCCTCGGCGCCGGGGCACGGCTGGGTGACGCCGTGATGTCGCTGGGCACCTCCGGCACGGTCTTTGCCGTCTCGGAAACACCGGCAGCGGACCCCTCCGGGCTGGTTGCCGGCTTCGCCGACGCCGCAGGGCACTACCTGCCGCTGGTCTGTACCCTGAACGCAACGCGCGTTTTCGACGCCACAGCGGCGCTGCTGGGAGTGGACCTGCCGGAGTTCAACCGGCTGGCACTGTCCGCGGCACCCGGAGCGGGCGGCCTGACCCTGGTTCCCTACCTCGACGGCGAGCGCACACCCAACCTGCCCGACGCCACAGGATCGCTGCACGGCATCACCCGCGCGAACTACACGCCGGCGAACATGGCACGCGCCGCCGTCGAGGGCATTGTCTGCTCACTGGCCGACGGGCTTGCTGCACTGCAGGGCCAGGGGGTCTCGGCCCGGCGGGTTCTGCTGGTGGGCGGCGGCGCCCAGTCTGGCGCGGTGCAGGAGGTTGCACCGCAGCTGCTGGGACTTGATGTTGTGCTGCCGCAGCCGGGCGAATATGTTGCCGACGGCGCCGCACGCCAGGCCGCGGCGGCACTGGCGGGACGCCACCCGGAATGGGCGGCAGACGCCGTCGTCCTTCCCGCGGGCAAGGACGACGGCGGGGTGCTGGCCCGTTACCGCAGTTGCGCGGCACTGTACGCCTGACCTCCGCCCAAAAGAAGACCCGGACCGCGCCGTATGAGCGGTCCGGGTCTTTTCTGTGGGGCGCGGGCTCCTGCCGTGACGTAGCAGGAGCCCGCGGTCTAGCCAGGCATCCGGACTGTCAGGCGTACGGGAGGACAAGCTCCGCGTAGCGCTCCTTCACCGTGGACAGGACGACGTTGCCGTCCGTGTCCCAGATTTCCTGGTTGAAAATTTCCACTTCGATGTCTCCGGTGTAGCCGGCATCGCGCACCCAGGTGCCGATCGTGGCGAAGTCCACCACGCCGTCGCCCATGTATCCGCGGGAGAGCAGCGGATCGGCGGCGATGGGCATGTTGAAATCGCACACCTGGTAGGAGGCGATCCGGTTCTCGCGGCCGGCGCGTTCGATCTGCGCCTTCAGTTCCGGATCCCACCAGACATGGAAGGTGTCGATGGCGACCCCCACCGTGGAGGGGTCGAACGGAGCGGCGAGGTCCAGGGCCTGGCCGAGGGTGGAGATCAGCGCACGGTCCGCGGCGTACATCGGGTGCAGCGGCTCCAGCACCAGGCGGACACCGTTCTCCTCAGCGAACGGGACGAGGTCGGCAAGGCGGTCTGCCACGCGCTGGCGTGCGGCCACCACGTCCTTCTCCCCCGGTGCCAGCCCGCCCACCACGAGGAACAGCTCCCTGGTGTCCAGGGCAACGGCTTCCAGGATGGCGGCCCGGTTGTCCGCGAGGGCGGCAGCCTGGCCTTCGGCATCGGCAGCGGTGAGGAAGCCGCCCCGGCACAGGGAGGAAACCCGCAGGCCCGCGTCCTTGATCAGGCGTGCGGCCTTGTCCAGGCCGGCCTCCTCCACGCGGTCCCGCCAGGGGCCGATGGCGGGAATGCCGGCGTTGACACAGCCCTCAACGACCTGGGCGAGGGTCCACTTCTTGGTGGTGGCGCTGTTGATGGACAGGCGCGGGAAATCGCTCATACTCCCACCCCGTTGATGCGCAGGTAATCAGACATCCGGAAGGCGGCCAGTGCGGGGTCTTTCAGCAGGCCCGCCTGGTCTGCCAGTTCAAAGGTCTTGGCCAGGTGGCAGACCGACCGTCCGGAGTGCAGGCCGCCCACCATCTGGAAGCCGGGCTGCTTGCCGTTGAGCCACGACATGAACGCGATGCCGGTCTTGTAGTAGAACGTCGGGGCGCTGAAGATATGCTTGCCCAGCTCGCGGGTGGAGTCCAGGATTTCGCGCGCCCTGGCAGCGTTTCCGGCGTCGTAGTTCTGCAGGGCCACCGACGCGGCCGGATAGATGGCCGCGAAGATGCCCAGCAGCGCGTCCGAGTGGTGGCTGCCGTCGCCGTCGATGAGCTCCGGGTAGTTGAAGTCGTCACCGGTGTAGAGGCGGACACCTTCGGGCAGGGCCACGCGCAGGGCCACCTCGTGGCTGGCGTCCAGCAGCGAGACCTTCACGCCGTCAACCTTGTCCGCGTTGTCCTTGATGAGGTTCAGGAACGTCTCGGTTGCGGCAGGCACATCGTTGGAGCCCCAGTACCCGGCGAGCGCGGGATCGAACATGGTTCCCAGCCAGTGCAGGATGACAGGCTGGTCCACTTCCTGCAGCAGGGTGGAGTACACCTTCAGGTAGTCCTCGGGGCCGGCGGCCACCTTGGCCAGCGCCCGCGATGCCATGAGGATGACCTTGGGTCCGGCTTCGGTGATCACCGCGATCTGCTCGCGGTAGGCATCGAGGACAGCCTTGATCCCCGCGTCCCCGGCCGGCAGGGAGTCAATGTCCAGCTGGTCGGTGCCGGCGCCGCACGCCACGAGGTCGCGCACGGACTTGCCGGCGGTTGCTGCGTTGCCTGCCGAGACCACCGAGGCGGCTTCCACGCCGGTGCGCTTGATGAGCTGCTGGGTGGCTGCCCAGTCCAGGCCCATGCCGCGCTGGGCGGTGTCCATGGCATCGGCAACGCCGAGGCCGTAGGACCACAGCTCGTGCCGGTAGGCCATGGTGGCATCCCAGTCGAGCCGGGCCGGGGCCCCGGGGGTGTTGTCGGCAAGGACTTCGGGAATGACGTGCGCTGCGGCGTAGGTGCGCCGGGCCGTCAGCGGAGCGGTGGGGCGGGCCCACGTGGTGGCAGCCTGGAGCCGGTACTCGCGGGTGCCGCCGTCGGAGGAGGGAAGGATGAGCGAGGTCATTAGAGGGTGATCTCCGGGATATCGAGGGTGCGGCGTTCCTCGTTGGACTGCAGGCCGAGTTCGGCGAGCTGGACGCCGCGGGCGGCGGAGAGCAGGCCGAAGCGGTGTTCGCGGCCGGCGACGACATCGCGGAGGAATTCTTCCCACTGCAGCTTGAAGCCGTTGTCCAGTTCGGCGTTGGCCGGGACTTCCTGCCACTGGTCACGGAAGGATTCGGTGACGGGCAGGTCCGGGTTCCAGACGGGCTTGGGGGTGTGGGCGCGCTGCTGGGCGACGCACTTGTTCAGGCCCGCGACGGCGGAACCGTGCGTGCCGTCCACCTGGAACTCCACCAGCTCGTCACGGTAGACCCGGACGGCCCAGGAGGAGTTGATCTGGCCGATGACCTCGTCGCCGCCCGGGGTTTCCAACTCGAAGATGCCGTAGGAGGCGTCGTCCGCGGTGGCCTTGTATTCCTTGCCGGCCTCGTCCCAGCGGGCAGGGATGTGGGTGGCGGTCTTGGCGTTGACGCTCTTGACCTTGCCGATGATGCCTTCCAGGACGTAGTTCCAGTGGCAGAACATGTCCGTGGTCATTCCGCCGCCGTCTTCCTTGCGGTAGTTCCAGGACGGGCGCTGGGCGGCCTGGATGTCTCCTTCAAAGACCCAGTAGCCGAATTCGCCACGGATGGAGAGGATGCGGCCGAAGAAGCCTTCGTCCACGAGGCGGCGGAGCTTGACGAGGCCGGGCAGGTACAGCTTGTCGTGGACGACGCCGGCGGTGACGCCTGCTTCCTTGCCGATGCGGGCCAGTTCGATGGCTTCCTCGAGGGTTTCTGCCGTGGGCTTTTCGGTGAAGATGTGCTTGCCCGCCTGCATTGCCTTCTTCAGGGTGGCGGCGCGGAGGCTGGTCATGGACGCGTCGAAGACAACATCCACGGTGGGGTCGTTGATGATGGCGTCGAGGTCGGTGCTCCATTCGGCAACCTTGTGCTTCTCGGCAAGCTCGCGGATCTTGGCCTCGTTGCGTCCCACCAGGATGGGCTCCACCTGGACCCGGGTACCGTCCTCCAGTGTGAAACCGCCGGCGTCACGGATGGGAAGGATGGACCGCAGCAGGTGCTGGCGGTAGCCCATCCGGCCGGTGATGCCGTTCATGGCGATGCGGATCGTTTTCGTTTCGAAGCCCATGTGTCCTCCACGGTGAGTGAGCGTTTTACTCAAGTCCTGTTGGGAAAGCGCATTCCCACTTCTTCAATGATGCACTCCAACGCGGGCATTGGCAAGCGCTTTCCGCACGGAACTTTCTGCGACATAATGTGGGAACCGCTTTATTGGTCCACGACACCCAGGAGATGCTGTGGCTGCAAGTACCCTCACCGAGGTGGCCCGGCTGGCCGGGGTATCCCCCGCCACCGCTTCGCGCGTCCTCAACGGCTCGGCACGCAAGCCCGGCAAGGACATCGCGGACCGCGTCCGCCAAGCGGCCGATTCGCTCGGCTACATCCCCAACGCCCAGGCCCAGGGCCTGGCAAAGTCCAGCTCCGGCCTCATCGGCCTGATCGTCCACGACATTGCCGACCCCTACTTCGCCGCCATCGCCCGCGGGGTCCAGGACGCGGCCCGGGAGCAGCGCAAAATGGTCCTGCTGGCCACCACCGGCGGTGCACCCGCCGAGGAGAAGGAAGCCGTGGCGGCCTTTGCCGCCCGCCGCGCCGACTCCATCGTGATCGCCGGCTCACGGTCGTCACGGACCGAGGACCAGGAGGACAACGCGGAGCTGGCGGCGGAGCTGGACAGGTACTGCCGCAACGGCGGGCGCGTGGCCGTCGTCGGGCATCCGGTGGTGGGTGCGTCGGCACAGGAGGGCTACCACGTGGTGGCGGTACCAAACCAGGAACTCGCCGGCGCGCTGGCCGCCGAACTCGCCGCCCACTGGGGCGGGGACTTCGTCATCATCGGCGGACCGGAGGGGCTGCTGACCTCTGACGACCGGGTCCACGGCTTCCAGGAGGGACTGGCCAAGGCAGGACGGGCACCGGCGGAAATCCTGCGCAGTTCATTCAACCGGGCCGGCGGCTACGAGGCGGGCCTGAAGCTGGCAGCGCGGATCAAGGGCGGCAGCACCGGAACGGGGGAACCGGCCGGCCCGAAGATGTGCATCTTCGCCGTGAACGACGTGATGGCCATTGGGGCGGCGGCGGCGCTGCGTGCGGAGGGACTGCGGATCCCCCGCGACGCAACCATCGCCGGCTTTGACGATATCGAGACCCTTCGGGATTTCCGTCCGGCCCTCTCCACCGTGCGCCTGCCGCTGGAGGAGATCGGCCGGCTCGCCACCCGGGCGACGGCGCCCCTGGCAGGCGACGACGACGAGCTGCCGCAGCCCATCACCGGCGAGGTCACGCTGCGCCGCAGCACCGAGGTGGCATGAGCATGGCGATCGATCTGACGGAGGTACCTGCCGCAGGAAGCGGGGGCGGCGCCCGTCCGGCATTCCTGGTACTTCCGGGCGGCGGATACGCCAGGCAGGCGGAGCATGAGGCGGAGCCTGTGGCGGAGTGGCTGGCTTCGCTGGACATCCACGCCTTCGTGCTGCGGTACCGGGTGGCCCCGGACCGGCACCCTGCACCCCTTGAAGACGCCAAGGAGGCCATGCTGTACATCCGCAGCGGCGCCCACGGCCTGCCTGTGGATCCGGAGCGGGTGGGCGTGCTCGGGTTTTCTGCCGGCGGGCACCTGGCCGCCACCCTGTCCACGGCCACTGCCACCGGCAGCCCCCGGCTGGACGTCCCCGCAGCCGTCCCGGAACTGAGCGTGCTCTGCTACCCCGTCGTGTCCCTGACGCACGAAGTGCACCAAGGCTCGGTGGACAACCTCCTTGGCGATGCACCGCCGTCGGACGTCCTCGCGGCACTGTCCCCGGACGTGCAGGTCAGCAGCGTGACGCCGCCGGCGTTCCTATGGCACACGGCCGATGACTCCGCGGTTCCGGTCAGCCACAGCCTCCGCTATGCGGGCGCGCTGATGGCAGCCGGCGTCCCGGCGGAACTGCATGTCTTCCCGCAGGGCCGCCATGGCCTGGGCCTGGCGGGCGGGGAACCGGGGACGGCCCAGTGGCCCTCCCTCTGTGCGGACTGGGTGGCACGGGCAGGCTGGGCAGCGCCGGCCGGAGCG
>NZ_JBNHFD010000130.1:0-6230 GCF_059089865.1 Arthrobacter sp. Y3221157 | reverse complement strand
GAACCTTCCGGAGGACGCGGTGATTGCCGTGGTGGCCGCCGGCGAACGCTGGCCGGACGGCTCCCTCCGCCCCGCCGTCGAGGACCAGATCGGGGCGGGCGCCTTCATCGCGGGACTGGCGGCCTCCGGTAAGGGCGGTTACGAGGCGGCGGAGGGCCGGGAGGGCAGGCACGGCTACGCGCCCGAAGCAGAACTGGCAATGGCCGTCTTTGAGGCCGCGGAGCCGGACCTCCGTGACATGCTGCACGGCTGTTCCAGCGGTCGTGAACTGGCCGGCGCGGGCTACGGCAGGGACGTGGACATCGCCGCCGAACTGGACGACAGCGACGCCGTCGCCATCCTGGTGGACGGTGTGTTCCGGAGCAGCGTTTACCGGTAGGCCGGCACGAACGGCGCGTTGGTGGGCACGATCTGCTTGCCCAGCGGCATCAGGGACACAGGGATGAGCTTCAGGTTGGCGATGGCCAGCGGGATGCCGATGATGGTGACCGCCATCGCAAAGGCCGTGACCACATGGCCGATGGCGATCCAGATGCCCGCAACCAGCAGCCAGATCACATTGCCCAGCATCGGGAAGATGCCCGTTCCGCCCGGCTTGTCCACCACAGTGCGGCCGAACGGCCACAGCGTGTAGGCGGCGATCCGGAAGGAGGCGATGCCCCACGGGATGGTGATGATCAGCAGGCAGCAGATCACGCCGGCCACAAAATATCCCAGGGCGAGCCAGAGGCCGCCGAAAACCAGCCAGATGATGTTGAGCAGCGTCTTCATTTACCCATTGTCCCCCGGCCGGCACCTCACCATGGTGGGGGACGCCCCTGACCGGACCCTGAAATCACCGGTCCCGGAAGCGCCGCTTCCCGGCCGGCCCCGGGCTTCAGACCGTGGTGTCCGACTTCGCGGCGTGTACGAAGGCGCGGATCTTGGCCAGGTCCTTCACCCCGCGGGATGCCTCCACACCGGAGGACACGTCCACGCCCCACGCGTGGGCGGCGGCGGAAGCCTGCGCCACGTTGGCCGGGTTCAGCCCGCCGGCGAGCAGCCACCTGCGTTCCTGCAGCTCAGGCACCTCGGTCATCGCGGCGTAGTCCCAGGTTTCACCGGAGCCGGGCACGGCGGCGTCGATCAGGAGCAGGTCCTCGCCCCAGTCTTCAATCTCCTGCCGCGTGGCATCCATGGTGACGGCCCTGATGACCTTCATGCCGGCGTCGTGCACCGTGGCGATGTCCTCCCGCGTGCGGGCGCCGTGCAGCTGGACCCATTGCAGCCCCGCGGCCCGGGCAATGGCGACGGCGTCGGCAACCGGCTCGTGGCGGAACACGCCGATGGGGGTGACCCGGTCCGGTACATCGGCCAGAAGGGAGGACACCTGGCCCGGCGAGACAACCCGCGGACTGGCGGTAAGGACGAAACCTACGGCGTCCGCTCCGGAATCAACCGCCTCGCGGACCGATTCAGGGGTACTGAGACCACACACTTTGACGAACATTCCCGGGCTCCTTCAGGCTGTTTTCGTGATGACCCCCCGCAGGAGAGTAGCAGGGAAGGCCGGGACGCGCGACGGCGGGCAGCCCAGCCGGGGAACTAGGCTGGGCTGATGCAGATCATCCGCTTCGCAGACCTCAAAGCCGAACCGTGGCGTAACGGCGGCGGCGTGACCCGCCAGCTGGCCAGCCGGCCCTCGGCCGCCGGTGATGACGGCCAGGGCGGAGGCTGGGACTGGCGGGTGAGCATCGCCGACGTCACCAGGGCCGGCGACTTCTCCCCCTTCCCGGGGATGGAGCGGCTCCTGACCGTGATCGAGGGGGACCTGCTGCTGCTGACCGTTGGAGGCGCCGAGCATCCGGTGGAAAAGTACCGGCCCTTCCGGTTTGACGGCGGGGCCGCCACGTCGGGTGCCCTGCCCACCGGTGACATCCGGAACCTCAATGTCATCACGCGGTCCGGGGCGTACAAGGCCTACACGTCCATCATCGAGCTCTCGAAGAAGCGGTCCAAGCCCCTGTGGGACGGGCAGGTGGGCGTGCTGCTCCAGGGCCAGGCCACCGTGGCCGATGCAACCCATGAACCGGCAGCCCTGGACCGGTACGACGCCGTGGTGGGGTCGGACAGCAGCACCCCGGAGGTCCTGGGCCGGGGCTTCCTGGCCGTGGTGTCCATCGACCCCGTCGAGGACTGATCCGAGCCGCTGCAGAGCCGCCGGATAGGCCAGCCTCGCCTTGGGAAGACCAGCCTTTCCACACTGGTTACCGTTGGCCGCCGTCCCTAGACTCAGGCTATGACCAGAACAACATTCAACGCGCTCCTGTCCACCCAGATCGCCAACGAGTTCACTGCATCGCAGCAGTACATTGCCGTGGCCACCTGGTTCGCCAACCAGGACCTTCCCCAGCTGGCCAAATACTTCTACCGCCAGTCCGTGGAGGAACGGAACCACGCCATGATGATGGTGCAGTACATGCTGGACCGCGACATCCCCTTCACCATCCCGGGCGTCCCGGCCGTCCGCAACGACTTCTCCAAAGTCACCGAGCCGCTGGCCCTGGCCCTGCACCAGGAGAAGGAAGTCACCCGCAACATCGAAGACCTGTTCCGGGCTGCCCGCAGCGAGAACGACGCCCTGGGCGAGCAGTTCATGCTGTGGTTCCTCAAGGAGCAGGTGGAGGAGGTGGCGTCCATGACCACGCTGCTGAACATCGCGGAGCGGGCGGACAACCTCTTCGACATCGAGAACTTCATTGCCCGCGAGACCATTGGCGACGGCGGCCGCGACTCCGCCGCTCCCGAGGCTGCCGGCGGCGCCCTCTAGGGCCAGCACGCGGCTGGTGAGGTTGGCCACCAGACGTGGCCAGCCGCCGTCGTGCGTTGCTAGGCTGGAAACCAAGGCTCCGCACCCGAGCCTCCGGACGACGGTTCAGTACCCGGCACGCGACAAGACTGGCCAAAGGATCTGTCATGTCGTGGTTAATCCTTCTTCTCTCCGGCGCCCTGGAGGCCGTCTGGGCGGCCGCCCTGCACCGCACCTTCCAGGCCACCGGCCGCCGCCGGATTGCTCCTGCACTCCTGTTCGTGGTCTCCGTCGCGGCCAGCACCGGCGGCCTGGCCATAGCTATGCAGACCATCCCCACCGGCACCGCCTACGCCGTCTGGGTGGGAGTGGGCGTGGTGCTCACCTCCGCCTACGCGATCATCACCAAGGTGGAACGCCCGACGGCGGCGCGGCTGCTCCTGCTCGCCGGCATCGCCGCGTGCGTGGTTGGCCTGAAGGTGGTGGCGTGATGTTGAAGCGTTCCATTCCCTGGCTGGTGCTCCTGGCGTCCGCCGTCCTCGAAGCTGTCTGGGCAACGGCCTTGGGCCTCTCAGACGGGTTCAGCAAACCCCTGCCGACGCTGGTCTTCATCGTCACCGCCGTGCTGAGCATGCTCGGCCTGGGCCTCGCCATCCGCAGCATTCCGTTGGGCACCGCCTATGCCATCTGGGTGGGTATTGGTGCCGCGCTGACGGTGGGCTGGGCGATGGCTACTGGCGTAGAGCCATTCAGCCTGCTGAAGCTGCTGTTCATCGCGGGAATCGTGGCGTGTGCAGCCGGGTTGAAGCTGCTCCCCGCCCGGAAGCAGGAGCCAGCCGCCGAGCCGGCCGCGGAACCTGCCGGGCCGGCCCGCCGCTGATGCAAGCAGGGGCGGTCTAGGCTTTTGCCATGGACTCCCCCGAAGTCAGCCAGGCCCTGGATGCCCTGCGGCGCCGCCTGGTCCCCGGAACGCGCACTATCTTGGGCATCACCGGCGCGCCTGGATCGGGCAAATCCACCTTCGCCGCCTGGATCCAGCAACAGCTCGAAGAGGGGACGGCGGTGGTGGTCCCCATGGACGGCTTCCACCTGGGCAACGCCATCATCGACGGGACGCCCCTGCAGCAGCGGAAGGGCGCCATCGACACGTTCGACGCCGGCGGGTACCTTGCGCTGCTCCGGCGCCTGGCGCGCCGGGACGAGCCTGTGGTGTACGCCCCGGAGTTCCGGCGCACCCTGGACGAACCGGTGGCCGCCTCCATCGCCGTGCCCGCGGAAGTGCCCCTGGTCATCACGGAGGGGAACTACCTGCTCGCCGAACAGGAGCCGTGGAAAGAGGTCCGGGCACAGCTGGACGAGGTCTGGTTCGTAGACACGCCGCAGGAACTGCGGCTGCGCCGACTGGTGGCACGGCATGTCTCGTTCGGGATGGACCAGGCCGCCGCGGAGGCGTGGGCCGCGGGACCGGACGAAAACAACGCCCGGCTGATCCAGGCCACCAGGCCCGCCGCGGACCGCATCATCCCCTGGAACTGAACCATGCGCACACCACCAAGGAGGCCCCAGATGGCACCAGCAGTACAGCTCGGCGACGGATTGTCCGTCAGTCCCCTTGGCTTCGGCGGCATGGCCCTGACCCCCGTCTACGGTGACGTGGACCCGGCGGATGCGCTGCATACCCTGCACCATGCCGTGGACGCCGGTGTCAGCTTCATGGACACCGCCGACGTCTACGGCGCGGGCAGCAATGAGGAACTTATTGGCCGGCTGCTGCGGGAGCGTCGCGGCGAGGTCCAACTGGCCACCAAGTTCGGGCTGGTGGGGAGTCCTGCCGGCGGTTACACGGATATCCGGAACGATGCTGCCTACATCCGCCAGGCGGTGGACCGAAGCCTGCAGCGGCTGGGCACCGACGTGATCGACCTTTACTACATGCACCGCCGTAACCTCGACGTTCCGATTGTGGAAACCGTGGAAGCTATGGCGGAGCTTGTAGAGCAGGGCAAGATCCGGCACCTGGGCCTGTCTGAAGTGACGGCGCAGGAGCTGGAGGAGGCCTCCGCTGTCCACCCCATTGCGGCGGTCCAGAGTGAGTGGTCCATCTGGAGCCGCGACGTGGAACGCAACGTTGTTCCTGCCGCCGCAGCGCTGAGGGTAGGGTTCGTGCCGTACTCACCGCTGGGCCGGGGATTCCTCACCGGCACGGTGGACGCCGCCAGCCTGGCGGACAACGACTTCCGCCGCAACATCCCCAGGTTTGCCCCGGACGCCGCGGCCGCGAACCAGGCAGTGGTGGCCGCCGTCCGGGCGGTGGCCGATGAGCTGGGTGCAACGCCCGCCCAAGTGGCCCTGGCCTGGCTGCTGGCGCAGGGCAGGCGGCTGGGCCTTCCCGTTGTCCCCATCCCGGGGACCCGCAAGCGGGACCGGATCGACGAGAACCTGGGTGCCCTCGCCCTGGACCTCAGCGCCGCCCAACTGGACGCGCTGGACCAGGCCTCGGACGCCGTCGTCGGCTCCCGCTCAGCGGATCCCGCCTGGGTGTCGCAGGGCCGGGAATAGCCCGCCCCGGGGACCGCGGGGTCCCTAGACTGAAGCCCATGGACTCACTTCTTCACGACCTGCCGGCCCTGACCATCCGCCGCATCGCCGTCAGCGAAATGGACAACAACGTGTACCTGCTGACCGCCAAGACGAGCGGTGAACAGGTGCTGATCGACGCGGCCGACGATGCGCCCGCCATCCGGCAGCTGCTGGCAGAGGGGGCAGCGGACACCTCCGCCGCGGTAAGCCTCGCGCTGATCGCCACCACCCACCAGCACTGGGACCACGTGCGGGCGCTCCAGGAACTGGTTGAGGAGACCGGCGCGCCCACCGCCGCAGGAGCGGACGACGCCGAGGCGCTGCCTGTTCCGGTGGACCGTCGCCTTGGGCACGGGGACACGGTTGGCGTGGACGGGTTCGAGCTCACGGCTGTCCATCTACGCGGACACACGCCGGGCTCGATCGCCTTTGTGTACCAGGACCCGGAGGGCCCGGTCCACATCTTCTCCGGCGACTCGCTCTTTCCCGGCGGCGTGGGCAACACCCAGAAGGATCCCGAGCGGTTCAACCAGCTACTGTCCGACGTGACGGAGCGGCTGTTCGGCGCCTACCCGGATGCCGCCGTCGTGCATCCCGGCCACGGCAAGCCGACGACGCTCGGCGCCGAGCGGCCACACCTGGAGGAGTGGCGCGCCCGGGGCTGGTAACTACCGTCCGCGGCGTTCGTTCGAGGCCGGAGCCGAAGCACGGCGGGGACCGCTGCGGGCGGGGCGGCCCGAGCCGCCGTTGCCGGCGTAGGAGCCGCCGGACGTTCCGCCGGTGTTGGAGGACCAGACGGCCTTGCTGCCGCCCGTGTTGGACGCACCCGCGCCGGAGCGCTGTCCGCCCGAGCGGCCGGCAC
>NZ_JBNHFD010000129.1:0-6288 GCF_059089865.1 Arthrobacter sp. Y3221157 | reverse complement strand
ACGGTCCTGCCACCGCTGGCAGCCCCAGCGCCGCACCCACCACCGTGCCGGGCTGGATCAGGTTGGGTCCTGCTACGGCGCCAACCGTCACGGCCCAGAGATCAAGAACGCCCAGCGCAAGATCATCAACCGCGTCCGCATCCCCGGCTACGTCCTGGTCCGCATGGACCTGACCGACGCCTCCTGGGGTGCCGTCCGGCACACCCCCGGCGTTACCGGCTTCGTGGGCAACGCCCACAACCCCGTGCCGCTGCGCCTGGACGAGGTCTTCTCCATGCTGGCCCCGGTCTTCGAGGAAGAGCAGGCCGAAAAGGGCAAGCCGGTCAACAAGCAGAACCAGGCTCCCGTGGCTGTCGACTTCGAAGTCGGCGAGTCGGTCATCGTCAAGGAAGGCCCGTTCGAGACCCTTCCGGCCACCATCTCCGAGATCAAGCCCGAGTCCCAGACCCTCGTGGTGCTGGTCTCCATCTTCGAGCGCGAAACGCCGGTCACCCTGGCGTTCAACCAGGTCACCAAGATCTGACCACCCAAAGAATTCGTCCCGGCGCTGCCCGCTTAGCGGCACCGGAACGGCCGGCCGCCTTGCCATGGCGGCCAAAAACCTGAGGCACGCTCCTGTGCCCCAGGACGTTATTGAGAGAAGGACCCTACATTGGCTCCCAAGAAGAAGGTCACCGGCCTCATCAAGCTGCAGATCCAGGCAGGTGCCGCTAACCCGGCCCCGCCGATCGGTCCTGCGCTTGGCCAGCACGGTGTCAACATCATGGAATTCTGCAAGGCGTACAACGCTGCGACGGAAGCCCAGCGCGGAAACGTCATCCCCGTGGAGATCACGGTCTACGAAGACCGTTCCTTCACGTTCATCACCAAGACCCCGCCGGCTGCAGAGCTCATCAAGAAGGCTGCAGGCGTTGCCAAGGGTTCCGCCACCCCGCACACCGTCAAGGTTGCAAAGCTGACCCAGGCCCAGGTCAACGAGATCGCCTCCACCAAGATGGAAGACCTCAACGCCACCAGCCTCGAGGGTGCAGCAAAGATCATCGCCGGCACCGCCCGCTCCATGGGCATCACGGTCGAGGGCTAATAACCCGTCCAGCCATCCGGGGTCGGGCACTTGACGACGACGGACGGCACCGCCGGGAAACCGGCACCATAAAAAAATTGAAATGTCGGGCATCCGGTCCGAATAACGAGACCGGACCACCGACTGTGGCAGGGCCCAGCGCGGTCCGCAGACCACAACTGCACAAGGAGAAACAAGCAGCATGGCAAAGCGCAGCAAAGCATATGAGGCAGCAGCCGCCAAGATCGACGCGGAGAAGTTCTACGCGCCGTTCGAGGCAGTAACGCTCGCCAAGGACACCAACCCGTCCAAGTTCGACGCCACGGTTGAGGTTGCCTTCCGCCTCGGCGTGGACCCCCGCAAGGCTGACCAGATGGTCCGCGGCACGGTCAACCTGCCCCACGGCACCGGCAAGACCGCCCGCGTCCTGGTGTTCGCCACGGGCGACAAGGCTGAGGCAGCAATCGCCGCCGGTGCCGACTTCGTTGGTTCCGACGACCTGATCGAGAAGATCGCCGCCGGCTGGACCGACTTCGATGCCGCCGTCGCCACCCCTGACCTCATGGGCAAGGTTGGCCGCCTCGGTAAGGTCCTGGGTCCGCGTAACCTGATGCCGAACCCGAAGACGGGCACCGTGACCCCGGACGTCACCAAGGCCGTCAACGACATCAAGGGTGGCAAGATCGACTTCCGCGTCGACAAGCACTCCAACCTGCACTTCATCATTGGCAAGGTCTCGTTCGACGCCGTCAAGCTGGCCGAGAACTACGCCGCAGCCCTGGAAGAGGTGCTTCGCCTGAAGCCGTCCGCTGCCAAGGGCCGCTACATCCAGAAGGCAACGGTTGCCACCACCTTCGGTCCCGGCATCTCCGTCGACCCCAACGTCACCAAGGTGCTCATCGAGGCGTAGCCTTACAAGCATTCCCGTGCCAGTCCGGCACAAAGGAAGGGACCGTCCGGCAGCAGCCGGGCGGTCCCTTCCGCGTTAAGCCGCACCTTCCCCTTACACCGCCCTCGACAGCCGGCCAGGGCTGGCTAGGCTATGGTCATGACGCAGCCGAATGGCCTGGTGATAACCGCCGTCGCGATGCCCGGGTCCCTGGCCGGGGCGCAGGATGCCCGGGACTTCCTTGACTGCCAGGCAATGCGGCAGGCGCACGAACTGGAGACCTGGGGGAACCTTGACCGCGGGTACACCCTGGCCGAGGAACTGGAGCATTGGCGCGGCACTCCCTATGAGGCCCGCCAGCTCTTCGTGGGCCGGATCGGCGGGGAAACCGTGGGCATGTGCTCGGTGACGCTGCCACTGCGCGAGAACCTCTGGACGGCGGGCATCAACGTCCTGGTATCACCCGGGCACCGGCGGCGCGGACTGGGCCGCCGGCTCCTGCAGTTTGCCGAGGACGTGGCGCAGCAGCACAGCCGTACCTCGCTGGATGGCTATTTCGAACTGCCGGCACAGGCGGTGGAAGGCGCCGGACCGCTGCTGCCCGCAAAGTCCGGGGCGGGCGGGCTGCCGGCAGGGGAGCCTTCCACCGCCTTCGCGGCAGCCGGCGGCTACGAGCTCGAACAGGTGGAGATGTCCAGCCGCCTTGGCCTGCCCGTGCCGCCTGATCGGCTGGCCGCACTGGAAGCAGCGGCGTCTGCCCATGCCGGGGACTACGCGCTGCTGGGCTGGGCCGATGCCTGCCCCGAAGAGCTGGTGGACAACTACGCCATCCTGAATGCCCGGATGAGCACTGATGTACCCACGGCAGGCCTGGATTGGGAAGGCGAAATCTGGGATGCGGCCCGGGTCCGCCGCGACGAGGAAACCCTTGCCCGCAGCGGAATGCAGTCCGTGGTGTCCGCGGCGATGCACCGGCCCTCTGGCCAACTGGTCGCGTATACCGTTCTGAACTGGCGCCCCGAAGTTCCGGCAACCGTACTCCAGCAGGACACCCTTGTGTCCGCCGAACACCGGGGGCACCGCCTGGGGATGCTGATCAAGATCAGGAACCTGGGCATGGCCCAGGCCAGATGGCCCGCGGCGCGCTCGGTGCTGACATGGAACGCCAGCGAAAACCAGCATATGCTGGCGATCAATATCACTCTTGGATTCACACCTGCAGGCTATGAGGGTGAGTGGCAGAAACGGCTGGGATGATGCCCAATATGGCAAAAGACGTGAAGATCGAGCAGCTCTGGATCCCCGACTCGTTGGACTCTCCGGACGCGGCGGACTTCCTGGCCGCCGTCGAGGTGGGCCGCAAGGTCAGGATGCAGACCTGGGGGAGTGACGACCTCGCCTACGGGCCGCTGGAGAAGCTGCTCGAGTTTGAGGACCCGTATGAGCGCCAGCTCATCCTGGTGGCAAAAGTCGACGGCGAAATCGTGGGCACCGTGGATATCGCCCTTCCCATGACGGACCACCTGGACCTTGCGGAGTTCACCTTGGACATCCTGCCCGAGTTCCAGCGCCAGGGCGTGGGCCGCCGCCTGCTCGAAGCCGCCGAACACCTGGCCCGGGCGGAGGGGCGCACCATGATCCTGGTGGACACCAACCATCCGGGTGCTTCCCTGCACGAGTTTGAGAAGGCGCAGCTGGTCCCGGGTTCGGGGCTGGGTTTCGTCCCGCTGGAGAGCCGTGAAGTGGAGTTCGCCCAGAAGACCGGCTACACACTGCAGCACATCGAGCAGTTCAGTTCGTGTTCACTCCCGCTGGATTCGAAGCTCGTGGCCGACCTTCAGGCGGAGGCCGATGAGGCGAACAACGGCCGGTACCGGCTGCACCACTGGACCGACCGCTGCCCGGACCGGTGGCTGGAAGCTGTCGCAGTCCTTGAGAACCAGGCGGGCGCGGACGTCGACCCCTCACTGGACGTGCCGGTGGAGCAGGACATGGTGTTCGACGGCGGCATCCTCCGGGAAGCCGAGGACGTCGCCATCGCGCAGGGCCGGCGGACGGTGGTCACCGCCGTCGAGCACCTCGCCACCGGTTCGCTGGTGGGGCTGACCACGATCACGGTGCTGGCGCACCGCACGGACGTGGTGTTCCAGGACGACACACTGGTGCTGCAGGAACACCGCGGCAACAAGCTGGGGCTGCTGATCAAGGTGGCCAACATGGAACGGCTCACAGAACAGTTTCCCGATGCCCGCGTAATCTACACCTGGAACGCCCCGGAAAACCGGTACCTGCTGACCGTCAACCAGCAGCTGGGCTTCCGCACCGCCGGGGTGACAGGCATCTGGCAGAAGGAGCTCCCCAAGCTGCACACCCGGAACAGCTAGGGATCCGCCACACCGGGGCCCGCGGGAGCGCCCGGGGCACGATTTGGTGGTCCGCCATGCCCTCCCGTAGACTGGGATGACCAAAGACCGTCGGTTATTGGAAATCCACTCTCCCGGACATGGCGCAACTCTGCTGTCCTGCGCGGGAGGTGCCGTGGTTTTCCTTACGAAGGACCCTGAACATAGGGCGGCCGGCGCAGGTGAACGAAGCAAAGCTCCATGGAGAACCGTGTTGAGCCAAGCCCCGTGCATCTGCGCGGGGCGTTTTTAGTTTTAGCTCACCTGAGCGGGGACCGTCGAATACCCGGCACTATCCCCGGAAGGAGGGTTATGGCAACGCCTACCAAGGTTTCAGCAGTAGCTGAGATCACTAACGATTTCAAGGAATCGAACGCCGCTGTCCTGACCGAATACCGCGGGCTCACCGTTGCACAGCTCAAGCAGCTGCGTGTTTCTCTCGGCCAGGACACCAAGTTCGCGGTCGTCAAGAACACCCTGACCGCCATTGCAGCCAAGGAAGCCGGCGTCGAAGCATTCGACGGCCAGCTTGCCGGCCCCACTGCAATCGCGTTCATCAAGGGTGACGCAGTTGCCGCTGCCAAGAGCCTGACGGATTTTGCCAAGGCCAACAAGCAGCTGATCATCAAGACCGGCTACTTCGAGGGCAAGGCTCTGAACGCCAGCGAGGTTGCCGAACTGGCAGCGCTCGAGTCCCGCGAGCTGCAGCTCGCCAAGGTTGCAGGCGTCCTCAAGGCTCCCGCCGCCGCAGCTGCACGCATCATTGACGCACTGCGCCTCAAGCTTGAAGAAGAGAACGGTGCTCCGGCTGCTGCCGAGGCGCCCGCCGCTGAAGAAGCTCCCGCCGCCGAAGCCGAAGCACCTGCTGAGGCTCCCGCAGCCGAAGAGAACTAATTCTCTTTACCCCACAAGACTCAGGTGCACGGCCGGTCGATGAGCCTGCCGGACACCACAACAGGAAGGACGCCTACCATGGCGAAGCTCAGCAACGAAGAGCTCATTGAAGCTTTCAAGGAACTGACCATCATCGAGCTCTCCGAGTTCGTCAAGCTCTTCGAAGAGACCTTCGAAGTTACCGCTGCTGCTGTTGCAGTTGCTGGCCCCGCTGCCGGCGGCGCTGCAGAAGAGGCTGAAGAGAAGACCGACTTCGACGTCATCCTCGAAGCTGCTGGCGACAAGAAGATCGCAGTCATCAAGGAAGTTCGCGCCATCACCTCCCTCGGCCTCAAGGAAGCCAAGGACCTGGTTGACGGTGCCCCCAAGGCTGTCCTCGAAGGTGCCAACAAGGAGGCCGCCGAGAAGGCCAAGGAGCAGCTCGAGGCTGCAGGCGCAACCGTTACCCTCAAGTAACAGCGCATACTCCTGGAAAACCCCGTCCACTCCGGTGGGCGGGGTTTTCTGCGTTTAAAGGGGGTCGGAGATGTCCGCCACCACGGCGTCCAGGGCGGATGTCAAGGCATCGGCGTCAACGAAGGCACTGTAACCGTGGGCCCCGGCACCCATGGAGATCCGCCTGCCGGTGATGGTGGCATCCGCGTAGACAGGCCACGGGGTGGTGCTGCCCAGCGGGGTGATGGTGCCGCGCTCATACCCGGTCGCATCCAGGGCCATGTCCGCCGGCGGCAGTGACAGCTTGTTGACTCCCACGAGGGTGCGCAGCTTCGGCCAGGAGATCTGCCGGTCACCCGGGACCAGCGCGAACAGGAAAGTCCCGTCCTTGTGCTTGACCACCAGCGACTTGACGATGTCCGCGGGGCTGATTCCCAGGATGCCGGCCGCTTCCTCGAGGCTATGGGCGGCCGGACGTTCCACAATTTCGACTTTCAGGCCGCGGGCGGCGGCGCCGGCCAGGAACCGTTCCTGCCCGGCGCCGTCCGCACCGTTTGAGGCTGCCGCCATCAGTCGCGGTACAGCAGGAGCGCCTCGCCCTGCCC
>NZ_JBNHFD010000128.1:0-6308 GCF_059089865.1 Arthrobacter sp. Y3221157 | reverse complement strand
GCCGAGGTCGCCGGAAAGCATCGCAGCCCGCCGGACGGACTCCACCGGCCGGCCGGCGGCGCGGGCGACGGCGTCCGTCAGGACGCCTTCCAGGGCGCCGGTGCGGAGCTCACCCAGGAGAACTCCGGCGATGAACGCCTGCTCCCGTTCGGTGGCGGCGGACAGAAGCGTCCGGAGGGTGACGGCACGCTCCGCCGCGGATCCGGTGCCGGCCGTGCCGAGGAGCCGGTCCAGGGCGGCGTCGACGTCGGCCACCGTCAGGGTGCGCTCTTCGGCCGGTTCCCCCTTGGCTGCCGACATTCCGCTCCAGCCCACTCCGACGCGCCCCTGCCGCGGCCTTGCTGTCAGCAGGCCGACGACAGTGGAAATCTCCCCGGGTTCAAGCCGGCGCAGCAGGTCCGCGAGCGCCTCGACCTTGGCGAGCCGGGAGCGGGTGGAAGCGACCGCATCAGTGGTTTTCACGAGCTCGTCGAGCAGCATGGGACCAGTCTGCCACGGCGCCGCCAGTGGGATCTGGACACGATACCGGCACCGTCCCAAAATGGGCGGATGGGCATCATCGTCGCGAACCTGTTCATGACCCTCGACGGCGTCTACCAGGCGCCTGGCGGGCGCGAGGAGGACACCGAGGCCGGTTTCGCCTTCGGCGGCTGGCAGTTGCCGGTGTCCGATGACGAGTCCGAAGCCGACATCGAGGCCGGGATCGGCCGCATGGACGCCCTCCTGCTGGGCCGGAAGACGTACGACATCTTTGCTTCGTACTGGCCGCACCAGCCAGGCGACATCGGCGCCACCCTGAACCGGGTCCCCAAGTTCGTGGTCTCCGGATCGCTGGCCCACCCCGGCTGGGCAGGCACCACCGTGCTGCCGGATGCCGCGGCCGCGGGCAGGCTCCGCGAGGAGTACGGGGAGGTGCACATGTTCGGCAGCGGGGCCCTCATCCGCTCCCTGCTGCAGGCGGAAGTGCTCGACCGCCTTAGCATCTGGCTGTATCCGCTCACCCTGGGACAGGGGAAGCGGCTCTTCGACGCCGGGACCATTCCGGCCACCTTCCGCCTCGCCGAACCGGCACGGTCCTTTCCAAAAGGAGCGGTGCGGCTGGTTTATGAGCGTGCCGGCGGGGTGGAGACGCAGGATATGCCGGGAACTTAATTCCAGCCGTACCCGAAGATGCAAAAAACCGGCCCGGCGGATGCCGGACCGGTTTTCGCGTGGAAGCAGTGCGTCAGTGGCTGTGGCCAGCGTGCTCGTCTTCCTGAGCGGGCTTCTCCGCAACCAGGGTCTCAGTGGTGAGGACCAGGGCAGCGATGGAGGCTGCGTTGCGCAGGGCGGCACGGGTGACCTTGACGGGGTCGATGACACCGGCAGCGATCAGGTCCTCGTATTCGCCCGACTTGGCGTTAAAGCCGTTGTTGGTTTCGAGCTCGGCGACCTTGGCGGTGATGACGTAGCCGTCGAAGCCGGCGTTCTGGGCGATCCAGCGCAGCGGCTGCACCAGTGCGCGGCGGACAATGCCCACGGCAGCGGCGGCGTCGCCTTCCAGCGCCTTGACGGCGGGGTCCTCATCCAGTGCCTTGAGGGCGTGGATCAGGGCGGAACCGCCACCGGCCACGATGCCTTCTTCGAGGGCAGCGCGGGTGGAGGACACGGCATCTTCGATGCGGTGCTTCTTTTCCTTCAGCTCAACCTCGGTGGCAGCACCAACCTTGATGACGCCGATGCCGCCGGCCAGCTTGGCCAGGCGTTCCTGGAGCTTTTCGCGGTCCCAGTCCGAGTCGGTGCGGGCCAGCTCGGCACGCAGCTGCGCGACGCGTGCGGACACGTCCTCGGCAGAGCCTGCGCCGTCCACGATGGTGGTGTTGTCCTTGGTGACCGTGATGCGGCGGGCAGTACCCAGCACCTCCAGGCCAACGGTGTCCAGGCTCAGGCCCAGCTCCGGGGAGACAACCTGTGCACCGGTGAGGGTGGCAATGTCCTGCAGCATGGCCTTGCGGCGGTCGCCGAAGCCGGGAGCCTTGACGGCAACGACGTTCAGGGTTCCGCGGATGCGGTTGACGATCAGCGTGGACAGGGCCTCGCCGTCGACATCCTCGGCGATGATGAACAGCGGCTTGGACGCCTGCAGCGCCTTCTCCAGGAGCGGCAGGAATTCCTGCAGCGAGGAGATCTTGCCCTGGTTGATCAGGATGAGGGCGTCCTCGAGGACTGCTTCCTGACGGTCCGCGTCCGTGATGAAGTACGGGGACAGGTAGCCCTTGTCGAACTGCATGCCCTCGGTGAGGACCAGTTCGGTCTGGGTGGTGGAGGATTCCTCGATGGTGATTACACCATCCTTGCCCACCTTGCCGAAGGCCTCGGCCAGGAGCTCGCCGATTTCTTCGCTCTGTGCCGAGATGGCAGCCACGTTGGCGACCTGGGTGCCCTCGACGGGGCGGGCGTTCTCCAGCAGCCGTGCGGCGACGGCTTCAACCGAAACCTCGATGCCGCGCTTGATCTGACCGGGAGCAGCGCCGGCAGCAACGTTGCGCAGGCCCTCCTTGACCAGTGCCTGGGCCAGGACCGTTGCGGTGGTGGTGCCGTCGCCTGCTACGTCGTTGGTCTTGGTGGCAACTTCCTTGGCCAGCTGGGCACCAAGGTTTTCGTACGGGTCGTCCAGTTCCACTTCGCGGGCGATGGTGACGCCGTCGTTCGTGATGGTGGGCGCGCCCCACTTCTTGTCCAGGACAACGTTGCGGCCGCGGGGGCCGAGCGTTACCTTGACGGTGTTGGCGAGCTTATCGATGCCGGCTTCAAGAGACCGGCGGGCAGCGTCGTTAAACGCAAGCTGCTTTGCCATGGTTTTGTCCTTTCAAGACAGAACCCCGCGCAGCTGGCCAGCAGAAGGCATGACCAGCGGCACGGGGATCCGGGAAGTTACTTTACGACGATCGCCAGGACGTCGCGGGCGGACAGCACGAGGTACTCGGTGCCGCCGGTCTTGACTTCGGTTCCACCGTACTTGGAGTAGATCACGACGTCGCCCACGGCTACGTCCACCGGTACGCGGTTGCCGTCTTCGAAGCGACCGGGGCCTACTGCAACAACTTCGCCTTCCTGGGGCTTCTCCTGTGCGGAGTCCGGGATCACCAGGCCGGAAGCCGTGGTCTGCTCGGCTTCGAGCGGGCGGACAACAATACGATCCTCAAGAGGCTTAATAGAGACCGACACTCGGACCTCTCCTTTTCGTCAGCAAATTCGTGGACTTGGAAAGCTTTCCGCCCTGGCTGGCAACCGTCGTCGCGGTGCCGGCAGCAGCCTGGTGGCAGCTCTTCATGTGTTAGCACCCTCCTAGGGAGAGTGCTAATGAAGACTCTATGTCCGGGTTAGCACTCGGTCAAGGCGAGTGCCAGCGTTTCGTCTTCGGCGGACACATGCGCCATGTACATTGAAGCGGTGCGAGCTGCCGTGTACCTGATCCTTGCGAACCTGTTCTGGGCCGGAAATTTCGTGGTGGGCAAGTCGGCCATGAAGACGATGGACCCGCTCCAGCTGACGTTCTGGCGCTGGGCCCTGGCCGCCGCACCGCTGCTCCTCCTGGCACACGTCGTCGACAGGCCGGACTGGAAGGCGGTGCTGCGCCGCTGGCCGGTCCTGCTGCTGCTGAGCGTGCTGGGGATGAGCGGCTATACGCTGCTGCTGTACAGCGCGCTGCAGCACACATCGGCCCTGAACGCCTCCCTGGTCACTGCCGCCAACCCGGCGCTGATCATGGTGCTCGCCGTCGTCCTCCTTCGGGACCGGCCCCGCCCGGTGAGCTGGCTGGGCATCGGCCTGGGCCTGGCCGGGGTCCTCCTGGTGCTCACCGGCGGTGACCTGCATCGGCTGGTCACTTTCTCCATCAATGCCGGTGAACTGCTGATCCTGGCCGCCATCACAGTATGGGGCTTCTACACCATCATCGCCCGCAGGCTGTCCCTGCCGGCCATCACGTCCACCGCGGTGCAGGTTGCCCTGGCAGCCGTGGTCCTGACCCCCCTGGCTGTGGTGAGCGGCGCCGGGCTGCCGTCCACTGCCGCCGAAAGCTGGTCGCTGGCGTTTATCGCAGTGTTCCCGTCGCTGGGCTCCTACCTGCTGTGGAACCTGGCCCTGAAACGGACCACGGCCGCGAATGCGGGCAACTACCTGAACCTGATCGCCGTCTTTACCGCTATCATCACGGTGCTGCTGGGCCAGCCCATCACCATCGCGCAGGTTATGGGCGGCATCCTGGTGATATCAGGCGTACTGCTCACCAGCGCCGGGCAGCAGCCTCAGCGGCCCAGATCCTCGAAGTCAACGTCCTCGCCGCCGTCGGAATCCCGCGTCCCCTGATTCCTGCTGCGGTACAGCACAGCGGCTGCGGCGGCCGCGGCCAGCAGGGAGGCGACCAGGAAGACAATGCTTCCGGTCCGTGCCCCGGCGTACAGCCCGCGGATATCCCGGGCCTCCTGGGTATCGTCCTCGATGCTGTTGCCGCCCACCGAATAGACGGTGGCGTTGAAGGTGTCCAGGAAGAAAATGATCACCAGCAGCGCCAGGCACACCACCGCCACCACGGCCGCCGCGATCAGCGCCGGGCGGGCGTACTTGGCAGGACCCCGGTCCGTGGGCTGCTGTTCTCCGGACTGCTGGGGGCCTGCGCTGTCTTCCATGGTTTCAACCCTATCGGCATCCCGCAGGACGCTCCTCTACTAGGCTGGAACGCATGCCCAACGCTCCCCAGGACCAGATCGCGCCGCTGCTCACCCCGGAAGGCTGGGAACTGCTGGCCTCCCTTGGGCCCTACCGTGATGAGGCGTCGTTCGGGCTGAATTCCGCGCTGCGCAAGGCCGGGCACTCCCCCGAACTCGTGTCCGCCGCCCTCACCCAGTCACGGCTCCGCACCAGGGCCGAGGCCAAGTTCGGCGAGTTTGCCCGCCAGATGCTGTTCACCCAGGCCGGGCTGGAGCAGGCCACCCGCCTGAGCGTTGCAGCCCGCCACGCACAGCGCTTTGCCGAAGCGGGCGTCAGCCACGTGGCAGATCTGGGCTGCGGGCTCGGCGCCGACTCCCTTGCGCTGGCTTCCCTGGACCTCACCGTCACCGCGGTGGAAAAGGACGAGACGACTGCCGCCTGCGCCACCGTGAACCTCATCCCCTTCCCGAACGCCACCGTGGTCCACGCGGACGCCACCGCGGTCCCGCTGGATGGCATCGACGGCGTGTGGCTGGACCCCGCCCGCAGGGTCACCTCCAGCTCCGGCACCACGCGCATCTGGGACCCCGAAGCCTTTTCGCCGCCGCTGTCCTTCGTGGAGTCCCTCGCGGCATCCGGAAAGGCCGTGGGGGTGAAGATGGGGCCGGGGATGCCGCATGATTCCGTGCCCGAAGGCTGTGAAGCCCAATGGGTGTCCGTGAACGGGGACGTCACTGAGGTGGCCCTGTGGTTCAACGCCGTGCGCCGCGCCGGCGTCCGCCGCTCAGCCCTGGTGCTGGGGCCAAACGGAGCAGCCGAGCTTGCCAGCGCCGATGAGTTCGGAGCCGGGCCTGCGGCGCCGGTGGGTCCGGTGGCGGGCTACCTCTACGAACCGGACGGCGCCGTCATCCGGGCGGGACTCGTGGCCGACGTCGCAAAGGAGCTCGGCGGCCACCTGGTGGACGAGCACATCGCCTACATCTGCTCCCCCGCACTTGCAGACACCCCGTTCGCGCGTGCCTACAAAGTGCTGGATGTCATGCCCTACAACGTCAAGGCGCTCAAGGCCTGGGTTAAGCAGGAAGGCATCACGGTGCTGGACATCAAGAAGCGCGGCACCGCCGTCACCCCGGAGGAACTGCGGAAGCAGCTGCTGCCCGGCGGCAAGAATGCAGGCAGGAAACGCGCCGGGAAGACAGCCACCCTGGTCCTGACGCGCATCGGGGAGGACCGGGTGGCCATCGTGGTGGAGCCGGTGTCGGCCGGCACCTGAGCACCAGGTGCTACTGGGCGCGCATGAACTCCTCGGCGGCCCGCACCTGCTCAGGGGTGGGGCGCACGCCCGTGTAGAGCACGAACTGTTCCAGCGCCTGGATGGTGGCCACCTCCGCACCGGTGATCACCGGCTTGCCTGCGGCGCGGGCCGCCCGGATCAGCGGGGTCTCCGCGGGCAGCGCCACCACGTCGAAGACAATTTTGGCGGCGTTGATGGCCTCGGCAGGGAACGCCACCGTTTCCGCGTCCGCCCCGCCGGCCATCCCCAGCGGGGTGACGTTGATGATCAGGTCCGCGGTCCCGCCGTCGAGCGCTGCCCGCCATTGGAAGCCGTACTGGGC
>NZ_JBNHFD010000127.1:0-6544 GCF_059089865.1 Arthrobacter sp. Y3221157 | reverse complement strand
GTCAGCTCCACCGTCGGCACCGCTGTCAGCTCCACCGTCGGCACCGCCGTCGTGCATGCCGGGGACGCCGGCCGCGCCACCGTCCGCGGGGCCTTCCTGCTGGCTTGGATCCTGCTCTGGACTTGTCATGCTTCCTCCCGAGAATCGAATCGCTTGGATCAGCTCCGTTACTGGCACCTGATCAACCAACCGGGCGATCCTTCATCTGCACCGCCCGTGATCACCCTAACCGCACGGGCCAGCCCTGGGAACAACCCTTTTCTACAACTCAGGCCCCGGCATCTTGGTACAAAGATGGAAACACCGTGCGGGGCTCGTCACGGCCCCGCTGGACCCGTCTGTGGTGGTACCGCCGCAGGTTCCGAGGCGGCTCAAAACAGATACCGGATTGCGCAGTGGGCAATACCGCCGACATGGAATCACAGACCGGCCCTGTTGTGGTGCCAGCGCAGCATGACCTGGGCAGGGGTCTTACCGTGTGCCGCGATACGGCCGATCGCCGCGTCCTCCAAAACGCTTGCACTGTTTTCGCCCCACCCCGGGTAGAACGTATTACCCCGATAAGTGACCAGCGCGGGTATGCACACAGTGGGATAACCTGGATTGACCCCAACCATGGACCTCAAAGTTATCCCACTGGGAGGGAAAGGGCGGGAGGGACTACTCCCGCCCTTTTCCCTCTGCTGGTTAGTGGTTGACCGTGTGTCCTTGGGCGTCGAGGTAGTCGCGCCAGGATCGCTTTGGGGTCCAGCCGAGCATCCGTTGGGCTTTCGCGCTAGAGATCCCCGAAGCGTCGGTACGGTCTAATTCGCGTAGCTCGATTGTGTGGCCGTAGTACTTGTTCAGGATCTCGGCGAAGTCGTGGCCGCCCGCATTGTCAGGGGAAGCGATGTAGAAGACCTCGTGTCCGGGTAGGTCTGACTCGGTGGCCAGGACAATGGCGTCGGCGAGGTCGTAGGCGTCGATGTAGCTCCAAAGGTTGGGGCTGAGGACCGACGCGTCCCGGATCTGCGGTCCGAGGTTAACCTCATAGTTGCCCTCGAACTGGACCCAGCTGGGCCGGATGGAGATGCAACGGATGTCGGACCGGGCGATGGCGGTGTCCATGAGTTGCTCGCCGAAGTGCTTGGAGAGCGCATAGGGGTCCTGCGGTCGGATCGGGTGCTCCTCGTCCACCGGTGCGTAGTCGGGTAGGAAGTCGCGCTCTGGAAAAAAGAACCCGGGGACCGTCTCGCTGGAGATGTAAACAAAGCGTTTCACGCCAAATCGTATGGCGGCCTCAAGGACATTGAATGTCGCCATGAGATTGGTCTGGAATACGACGTGAGGCGGATTACCAGTTGGTTCTGGAATCGCGGCGACGTGCACGACGGCGTCGACTCCGCGGACGACGGCATACGCTTCCCCCGCGTCGGTGAGGTCAGCCATCATGTATTGCGGGGTGCCTTCAGGCTTGCGCTCGAAGCCGGGACGGGTGAGATCGGTGGTGAGTACTTCGTGTCCGGCGTCGATCATCGCCCGGGTAGTGGCACGACCAACTTTTCCATGGGCGCCAGTGATCAGGACCTTCATTATGTCTCCTAGATGGTAGTGCGGGCTTGGTACACGGATGAGTAGGTATCTCTCACGCTCAGCTGGATCGCCGTCGGCCGCTGAATGGGTTCCAGGAGATGGTGCGCGGTGACGATCCACAGCAGTGGCGGGCGGATGATTTCCCCGTGCCGTGCAGGCGCACAATTCCTGCTGCTGGCCACCCACCCACTACTGCGCGGGCATTGACGAAGTCTCCTGTTCCATCGATAACCACATGACCACCAATTGATTTGGGTGAAACCTCGGTACCTGGTGGTGACACGGCCCTGTCGCGCCAGCCGCGGTGTCTGGAATCATGCTGCATCCTTGCACGTGGTGGAGCCTTAGAACTAGGATTAGTTTATAGCTTGAACTATATAAGTTGGACGCGTCAGGGTCAACGTCCGCTGCTTGCCACGAGGCGCCGTTTGTTCCTCTCGGCGTCCCGCTGCGTTGAGTTATGCAGGTGGCAGAGAAGTCACGCTATGTCACGGGGCGTGAGAGGGACACCCTCACAAGTTGACGCGAGTAGTGTGCGGGTACGTAGCAAAATTTGGGGCCGCGGCAAGGAGAAATGCAGTGTTACGAATCGGAATTCTGGGCGCAGCCGGCATCGCGCCCGCGGCGGTCATCCGGCCGGCCAGGCGACGAACCGACGTCGAGGTTGTCGCGGTAGCCTCCCGCCGTGCAGAATCTGCACGGCGGTTCGCAGAGCGCCACCGGATTGACCGTTTCTATAACGACTACGCTGCTTTGCTATCCGACCCCGGAGTTGATCTGGTCTATAACGCGCTGCCACCCTCCGAGCACGCTATGTGGTCGATTGCCGCACTCGAAGCAGGCAAGCACGTGCTCTGCGAAAAACCCTTCGCGATGAATGCCGGTGAGGCTGCGCAAATGCTGGAAGCTGCGCAAACGACAGGTTACCGCCTCATCGAAGCCTTCCACGACAGGTACCACCCGCTAAGCGCTGAGCTCGATGCCGTCAAGGCCTCCGGCGTGCTCGGGGAAATCTTGACACTGAGGGCAGACTTTTCCAGCTCAAATCCGTTCGATCCCGCGTCGCTGCGGCATGACCCGCGATTGGGTGGCGGATCGCTTATGGACCTCGGCTGCTACCCGGTTCACTGGGTGCGGGCATTCATGGGCGAAGAACCAACCATAGTCCGAGCCAGCGGGACCCTCAATCCCCTCGGCGCGGACCTAAGCGTAGCGGCCGACCTCCAGTTTCCCTCAGGAGCAAAAGCACTCATCACTTCAGCGATGCTGGAACAGCCCGGGCACCTGAACTCCTCCCTCGAAGTGCTCGGTACCGAAGGAAGACTGGTCGTCAACAACCTGGTGTTCCCTTCCAAGGGCCACTCCATCACCCAGAGCAATAACGGGCTGGACCGCACGTGGACCGTACGAGGCCTTGAGACCTACGACCATCAACTGGAGGCAATCGTCCATGGTCTTCAGTCAGGCATCCGGCTACTCACCGAGGGCCCCGACAGCCTTTTCAACATGACAGTCATCGACGGAATCTACGCCTCCGCAGGGTTCAGCCCCATGAAGTAGAAACAGATTTCCCGGGAGCGGCAGTACCGGGACGCCGATGCTGAACTAGGGACCACCGCCGGCTTTCGAATTAGAGCCGGAATTACTGCCACGCCACCTCCTCCAATTTCGGCTGCAAATGGGATCACCGCCCTACGCGGTCTGCCTTTGGAGTAGGGATTTAGGCGTTGCGGCGGCGGGTCCTCATGCTAGTCCTCCTTGGATATCCCAACTGCAGGGACGGTAGGACTCGGCGTCCTAGGAAAAGCAGGGACAGGAAAACCTGCTGACATCGCCGGAGGACGTGCGTAACGTCAACGGAGTAGTCCCTAGGAACTGGCCCCGCGCGACGCAGCCGCAGTGCCCTTAGTGCGTGCCGGGTGCAACGCGGGCGAATCAACACCCCCAACCACGAACTGAGGAACATCATGCAATACCGCACACTGGGCAACAGCGGCGCTGTAGTTTCAAACTACGCTCTGGGAACCATGACGTTCGGGGCGGAGACCACGGAGGAAACGTCCCATGCCATCCTTGATGACTATGTTGCCGCCGGCGGCAACTTTATCGATACAGCCGATGTTTACAGTGCCGGGGTATCGGAGGAAATCATCGGACGCTGGCTCACGCAGCGACCTGAAGCCAGGGACCGCATAGCACTGGCCACCAAGGGGCGCTTCCCAATGGGCGAGGCGCCTAACGACGTCGGCACGTCCCGCCGCCACCTGACCCGCGCCTTAGATGATTCCCTCCGCCGTCTGGGGGTGGAGCAGATTGACCTCTACCAAATGCACGCATGGGACCCCATAACACCGCTGGAGGAGACGCTGCGTTTCCTGCACGACTCCGTCAGCAACGGCAAGATCGCCTACTACGGGTTCTCCAACTTCCTGGGGTGGCAGCTGACCAAGGCCGTCCACCTGGCCAAAGCCCACGGCTGGAGCGCCCCCGTAACCCTCCAACCGCAGTACAGCCTGCTTGTCCGTGAGATCGAGTCGGAGATCGTCCCGGCCTCCCTGGACGCGAACATCGGCCTGCTTCCGTGGTCGCCACTGGGCGGCGGCTGGCTGTCCGGCAAATACAAGCGCGACCAGCCTCCCACCGGTGCCACCAGGCTCGGTGAGAATCCCAACCGGGGCATGGAGGCCTGGCAGGCCCGCAACGACGACCCCCGCACCTGGGACATCATCGGAACAGTGGAAAAGATCGCCGCTGACCATGGTGTCAGCGCCTCGCAAGTGGCTCTGGCATGGTTGGCAGATCGGCCCGCGGTGACGTCCGTGATTCTGGGCGCCCGCAACATCGAGCAACTGGCCGATAACCTTGCCGCTGCCGACCTCGAACTGACAACCGAGGAATCAGAGCGGCTAACCCAGGCCAGCCAACCCCGCGTCGGGGTGTATCCCTATGGCCCCATGGCTCAGGAACAGCGGAGCCGGAAGATTGAAGGCGGCAGGTAACCCAAGGCCACCAGCATGAGGCCGCGTCACCTCGACGTGAGGCTGGGGCATACCCCTAAGAGGTCATGTAGTACCCATAACTCCGGACCATGAACGGGCGTTGGACACGCACGCCTCACCCGACAGAACCTGAACGAGAAACGGCATAAAAGCAGTACAGAGCAGGCGGAGGGCCCCACTAGCCAGGTCCCTGAGCCCGCACCCACTTCAATAAGCCACCACGGCGGCCAGGCCACACGCCGCGGCCAACCCGTCAGCTGACTCTTATAGACGGCGGCAGGAGTCTCCGGAAACTAACCAAGTACTTCCCCGTCCGCCATATCTGGGCCCTATGCCACAGCTGACAAAAGGTGCGCAATCGTCAATTTTCCA
Source organism: Arthrobacter sp. Y3221157 (assembly GCF_059089865.1). Lineage (NCBI taxonomy): Bacteria > Bacillati > Actinomycetota > Actinomycetes > Micrococcales > Micrococcaceae > Arthrobacter > Arthrobacter sp. Y3221157. The sequence continues at coordinate 1,601 of NZ_JBNHFD010000127.1, read as the reverse complement.
AACGGGCGCTTGCTGATTTCACGCAGGCATCTGCGAGTGATCACCGAACGTGGGACGCCCGCGACGACCCGTCAACGCTCTGATCGCGAACACTGTCCCTGTCGGAGCAGTCGCGTACGCCGCGTCGCATCCAAGGGCTGAATCGACGGCACCTTGAAGGTCATAGTGGAAGGATCCCTAGGATCCTCATTTTCCCGCGGATAGTATCTGGGACAGGACACCACCGTATCGCGAGGGTCAGTGAGAACGTGATCGAAGCAGCTGCTGCCGTTATTGGCCGGAACAATGTCACCATGTTGGGCCGCGATGATGGGCCTGTGATGATGTTTGCCCACGGTTTTGGCTGTGATCAGGCTATGTGGCGGAAGCTCCTGCCCTATTTCGTTGATAATTACCGACTGGTGCTTTTTGATCATGTTGGTGCCGGACACTCAGACAGCAGCGCCTATGACTGGGAGAAATACGGGTCCCTGGGTGGTTACGCCTCAGACCTGCTGGAGATTTGCGCCGCCCTTGAACTTGAGGACGTCATCCTGGTGGGCCACAGCGTCAGCACGATGATCGCCGTGATCGCCGCAGTGCAGGACCCCAACCGTTTCTCCCAGCTGGTCCTGCTTGCTCCTTCACCCCGCCATACGGATGACCCGTACGACGGCTACGTGGGCGGATTTTCGCGAGAAGACATCGAGGGCCTGCTCGCATCTCTGGACAGCAACTATTTCGCCTGGGCCGCAGCCTTGGCGCCCATGGTTATGGGCAACCCCCAGGAGCCGGAATTGGCGGAGGACCTGCGTGTCAGCTTCTGCCGGACAAATCCGGCCATCGCACGGCACTTCGCCGGGGTAACTTTCTTTTCCGACACCCGCGCTGAACTGAAAAAGTTGCGGACCAGCTGCCTGATTCTGCAGTGCTCCGACGATCGGCTTGCCCCGCCGGAAGTGGGCGCCTACCTGCACAAGAATCTGGAACACAGCACCCTGGTGCAGCTTCAGGCCACCGGCCACTGCCCCCACGTCAGCGCTCCGGAGGAAACGGCCCGGGCGATCCTGCACTACCTCGGCACCCGCTCGTGACAGGCGCCGCCTTCCTCCCGCTCAATTTTCAAGCCTCTTTCATCAAGCACTCTGCTTATTCCTGACTACATAGCCCACCAACCGCTGACGAAGTCGTAGTTCGCCCTTACACGGGAACTGGCATTAGGGGGCCTTTTGTGGCCTCATAACTCATCCCGGAGAGATCCTGGGCCCTACGAACTGCCGTAAAGCACGGGAAGGCAGCAGGGATCAGAGCTTGATCTATCAAAAGATGAATTATCGGCGATTGGAAGGGCTTGGTGAGTGACCGGCGTTAAAGCCCGTAGTGGCGCAGCCGCCACTGTGAACGGGCGAAGTAGGACCTGGAGACTACCCTCCTGCCTGCGGAGCGGCTATGGTCTCGGTCATGAAGCCGATCATCCTCCTCGACATCAATGGTGTGCTCAACCCTGAGCTTCAGCCGGGTGACGAGTCTGATGGGAAGAATGCCCAGCTATCGGATCTAAAGGTTGCCCTGGTGCGTCGGCTCGCCACCAAAGGGAGGCTCGCGTGGGTATCGACGTCAAA
>NZ_JBNHFD010000126.1:0-6558 GCF_059089865.1 Arthrobacter sp. Y3221157 | reverse complement strand
GCCGCCGCCTACCGCCCCCCGCAGGCGCCCGACGCCGGCCTGCCGCCTGCGCTGCGGCGCGGTCATCCCCTGCTCATCGATGCCTCGCTGCGGAAGGCGGTCCGCGCAACGGTGACGGGCGACGCCGGGGCGCGCACCTTCCTAAAGTCGCATCCTGAGCTGGTGGACGAGGTGGATTGCAGCGACCAGTCCACCGGCGGGGACGTGGACACCCCGGACCAGTTGGGCCTACTCCAGTAGCAGTTCCTGCAGTCCCTGCTTGAAGCCGGTCCGGCCGCCGTGGGACGGGTGCCGGATTTTGGGCACGTCCAGGCCGGCCTGAAGCAGGCTGCGGTGCGCCACATTGCCCACGGCCACGAGCCTGCGGATAGCGAACAGCTCAGCCAGCGCCTGCCAGAACGGCGTCCCCAGGGCTGTTTCCGCAGGCCGTGGCGTCCGGTTGGTCTGCGGCTGGCCGGGCCGGTGCGGGTGCCAGGGGAAAGCGCTCCACAGCAAGGGCAGGAACTCGAGCTCGGCCAGGACCTGCCACATCACGGTTGCTGTCGGCTCGGCCGGGACACCCGCAGCATCAGGCGGCAGGACGTATCCCGTGCCCGCGCCGAAAAGGCCAAAACTGTTGGCCGGTCCTTCAAACATGGTCCGGTTGGTGAACGGGACCCCGGTGATGCGCATGCCGCGGAAGCCGGGCGCTTCGCCCACCAGAAGCACGTCCGGCGAGAAGTCCAGCATTGCCGAAAGGTACAACCGCAGGTTCGCCCGGCGAACTGCATTAGCGGGCACCGAGTGGTCGAAAAAGTTGGTGCATCCGGGCCCGGGCTCCGCCGCAGCAAGGGCCGCGACGAACCTGTCGAGGCCTGCAGCGGGACTCATCAGGCAGCGGACCCTACCAGCGCGGGTGGATGGCCTCGCGGAAGTAGTGGTCGTAGATCCAGCGGACGCCGCCGTCGAACTCCTCGCTGATGGGCACTGACGCAGCAGCGGCGTTCGCCGCCGCCTGCTCAACGTTCCGCGCGCCGGGGATCACGGTGGTGACGCCGTCCTGCGCGGCGATCCACGCGATGGCCGCCTGCGCCGTGGTGGCCCCCGCGGGTACCAGCTGCTCGAATTCCGCCACGGCCTTCAACCCAAGCTCGTAGTCCACGCCGGAGAATGTTTCCCCGACGTCGAAGGACTCGCCGTTGCGGTTGTAGTTCCGGTGGTCGTCCGCGGCGAACGAGGTCTCCTTGGAGTACTTGCCGGACAGCAGGCCGGAGGCCAGCGGCACCCGGGCGATGATGCCCACGTTTGCGGCCTTCGCGGCGGGGAGTACCTCGTCCAGCGGCTTGAGCCGGAAGGCGTTCAGGATGATCTGGACGGAGGCCGTGCCTTCATGCCGGATCGCCTCGAGGGCTTCGTCCGTCCGTTCCACACTGACGCCGTAGTCGCGGATGGCACCCTCGGCCTTCAGTGTGTCCAGCGCGTCGTAGACCTCGGCGTTGCTGTAGACGGGCGTGGGAGGGCAGTGCAGCTGGACAAGGTCCAGGGTGTCGGTGCCGAGGTTGGTCCGTGAGCGGTCCACCCACTGGCGGAAGTTCGCGAGGGTGTAGTTTTCCGGAACCTGGTCCACCCGGCGGCCCATCTTGGTGGCCACGGTGATGTCCAGCCCGGGGTTGTCCGCGAGGAACTTCCCGATGGCCTGTTCGCTGCGTCCATCACCGTAGACGTCCGCGGTGTCGAAGATGGTGACGCCCGCTTCCACGGAAGCCGCCAGGATGGCCTGCGCCTGGGCGGGGTCCACGTTGCCCCAGTCAGCGCCGAGCTGCCACGTACCCAGCCCCACGACGGACACGTTCCGCCCGGTCTTGCCTAAAATCCGCTGTTCCATCCCTCGACTATATGCAACGCAGGGCCACATCCGGTCCAAGGATGTCGCGCCGGAGGGTATTTTGTGACCCCGCGTCGCCTCAGGACAGCACGCGCTCGGCAGGCACCAGCCCCGCTTCCTTCAGCCCCAGGTAGATCCGGTCCCGGGCGATGGGCAGGGACGCGAACCGCACGCCGGTGGCGTTGCGGATGGCGTTGGCCAGGGCGGGTGCCACGGGGTTGAAGGGGCTTTCGCTCATGGATTTCGCGCCCAGCGGCCCCAGGGAATCGTTGGTCTCGGCGAAGTACACCTCGCTTCGCGGCACGTCCGCGAAGGTGGGAATGTGGTACTGCCGCAGGATGTCCGTGGTGACCCTGCCGGCGTCGTCCACTACCACTTCCTCGTACAGGGCCGCGCCGATCGCCTGGGCAATGCCGCCCTCGATCTGGCCGCGGCACTGGCGGGGGTTGACCACCACGCCGGCGTCGGCCGCCTGCACGCTCTGCAGGATCTTCAGCTCGCCGGTCCCGCGGTTCACCGCAACCCGGAAGCCGTGGACGTTGAACGCCACGGAACGCGGCGTCCCGCCCCAGCGGCCCTCGGCAGCAAGTTCGACGCCGGCTTCCGCGGCCGCCTGCGCCAGTTCCGCCAGGGCCAGGGGCGTCCCGTCGATCACCACGGCGTCACCGTCAAGGACGCACGCGGCGGCCTGGGTCTGCCGGATGCCGGCCGCGAAAGCCCGGATGCGGACGGCCAGTTCCTCGGCCGCCGCCAGGGTGGCCTTCCCAGCCACCACCGTGCCGGCCGAGCCGAACGCACCGGTATCGTGCTCGATCAGGTCCGTGTCCGACTGCCGTACCGCCACCCGCGAGGCCTCGGTGGAGAGGGCGGTGGCGGCGAGCTGGGCGTGGACCGTGGTGGTACCGTTTCCGAACTCGGCGGTTCCGACGTCGGCCTGGTAGGTCCCGTCCGGCAGGAGCCTCAGCCGGGAGTGGGCAAAGTGGCCGCGCGGCGGGACGGTGTCGATCATGGACAGCGCCGCACCTTCCCCGGTCAGCCAGTCCGGGCCCAGCTCGGCCAGGCCGGCGGCCCGGTAGCGTTCGCGGCCCCGGTCCAGCGCGTCACGGACCAGGTCGAGGCACTGGTCCAGGCCGTAGCTGCCGTAGTGGACGTCCTCTTCCGGTTCCGGCTGGGTGGACAGCATGTGGTCCCCCTCCCGGACCATGTTCCGGCGGCGGAACTCCAGCGGGTCCATCCCGATGCCCGCAGCCAGTTCATCCATGGCGGATTCGATCGCGAAGATCATCTGGCTCAGCCCGTACCCGCGGAATGCACCGGCGGGCACGGTGTTGGTATACATGGCGTGCGCGTCCACTTTCTTGTTGGCGCACTTGTACACGGCCAGGGACTCGCCGCAGCCGTGGAACATCACGCCGGGGCCGTGGTTGCCGTAGGCGCCGGTGTTGGTGAGGACGTCCAGTTCCAGGGCGGTCAGGTCGCCGGACGAGGTGGCTCCGGCCTTGAGCCTGATGGTGAAGGGGTGGCGGGTGGTGGTGGCGGTGAACTGCTCGGTGCGGGTCAGCTCCAGCTGGACCGGCCGCTGCAGCTTCAGGGCTGCCAGTGCCACCAGGTCCTCCACCAGCACCTCCTGCTTGCCGCCGAACCCGCCGCCAACGCGGCCGGCCACCACATGGACCTTGTCCTCCTCCAGCCCGAACACCCGGCACAGCGTGCGGCGGACCAGGAAGGGGACCTGGCTGGACGTGCGCACCTGGAGCCGGCCGCCATCGTCCACAGAGGCGATGGCGGCGTGCGTTTCCAGGGCGACGTGCTGGACGCGCTGGGTGCGGTAGGTCTGCTCGTGGACGAAGTCGGCGGCGGCGAAACCCTCTGCCACGCTGCCCAGTTCGGAGTGGAGTTCGGCCACCACGTTGCGGTCCGGCCGGGAGATCCGGGCAGTTGTGCCGTCCTTGTCGCCGTGCACCAGCGGCGCACCGGGTTCCAGGGCATCCTGCGGCGTAAAGACCGCGGGCAGTTCCCGGTATTCCACCTGCAGGGCGCGAACGCCCGCTTCGGCGGCAGCAACGGATTCGGCGACGACGGCGGCCACCCGCTGCCCGATGAACCGCACCACGTCATCCAGCACGCGGGTATCGTCCGGGTCGTCGGTGAACAGCTCGTGCTGGGCGGTGGAGAACGCCTGGGCCGGGGCATCCTCGTGGGTGAGGACCGCCACGACGCCCGGTACCTGCAGGGCCGCGTCCTTGTTGATAGAAACGACCCGCGCATGCGCGTGAGGCGAGCGCAGGACTTTCATGTGCAGCAGGGCCTGCTGCTGGTCCACGGGGATGTCCAGGGTGTACCGGGCGGTGCCGGTGACCACGGCCCGGCTGGCGGGGGCCGGGACGTCGTCGCCCAGCCGTCCGGGCTCGGGATCGGGCTGGCCTTCCCCGGCGATGCCGGAACCCGGGCCGCGCTGATCAGGGTGGCCGGCGTGGCCGCAGATAGCGTCACCGATGGCCCGGTAGCCGGTGCACCGGCAGAGGTTGCCCTTGAGGTTCCGGGGCAGGTTGTCCCGTTGTTCGTCGTCAAACGTGGCGGCGGTCATCACCATGCCCGCGGTGCAGAAGCCGCACTGGAAGCCCTGCCGCTCAAGGAACTGCTGCTGGACCGGGTGGAGCTCCGCGCCGGATGTGGCGGCCAGGCCCTCGATGGTGGTGACGGCGTGTCCTTCTGCCCGCACGGCGGGGTAGATGCAGCTGTGCACCGGGGTGCCGTCCACATGGACGGTACACGCCCCGCAGTCGCCGCCGTCGCAGCCCTTCTTCACGCCGAGCGCGCCCTGCTCGCGCAGGAAGGTCCGGAGGCACTGCCCCGGGCGGGGTGCGGCATCCGCTGATGTTCCGTTGATCTCGATGGCCATTGCTCAGGCCCCTTTCGAAAGTGCGTCGCGGCCGGCCTGCGGTGGAAGCGCCCGGGGTGGCCAGAAGTCTCCGGAGACCTGGAGCCCGGCCGCCCCTTCCGGTGCGGCGAGCTCGGCGCGGATTTCCTCGGCGAGCCGGTAGGTCATGTCCCGGCGCCAGGCCGGCAGCCCGTGGATGTCGTCGTGGTAGAGCTCCTGCGGTATCCCGTCGTCAAGGGCCGCCGCCAGCTGGTCCTGCTCCGGGAGACCGTCAAAGCGCAGCTGCACGGGCCGCTTTGTTGCGGCGGTGACGGTGAGGACTAAGGCGGTGCCGCCGTCGAGCCGTCCAATGAGGAGCACCCCGGACCTGCCCAGATTGCTCAGCGAGAGGCGGCGGAACGCCACCCGCGAGGCAAGGGCCGACGCCGGGAGCTGGATGCTGCGGAGCAGTTCACCTGGTGCCAGGCAGTTCTTCGTGTCGCCGGTGACAAAGTCCGCCACCGGAACGGTGCGGCTGGCGCCGCCGGCTCCCAGGATGGTGGCCACCCCGTCCAGCCCGGCGCAGAGCGAGATCATGGGCCCGGCCGGAAGCGAGGTGCACAGGTTGCCGCCCACCGTGGAGGTGTTCCAGACCTTGAAGGAGGCCACGAACGAATCGCAGCACGGCCGGACCAGGTCCAGCCCCGGCCAGGGGCGGCCCGCGGCTTCGGCTGACTCCGGGAGCTTGTAAAGCTCGGCAACGGTGCATGTCGCGGCGAGGTCGATGCCGTCATCGGAAACAGTGACGGGCTTCCAGCCGGCGGTGCCGAGGTCCAGGAGGCGGCGCAGCGGCCGGGGGCCGAAGGCGAGGCTGCCATAGGAGAACAGGACGGTTCCGCCGGCCAGCCAGGCGTCGCCGTCGCGCCATTCTGCGGGGTCGGTGGTGGGAACCACCGCCTCAATGGTGTTCATGTCCATGCGATCTCCTGTGGGGTGGCGGTGTGCGGCTGCCCGGGTGCGGGCTGCTGGTGGATGGGACCGGAGGCGTCCCGCAGCGGGATGCAGCGGGCGGCGCGGTTGCGGGAGGCGAGAAGCTCGGCGGTGATGGACACCGCCACTTCCGCCGGCGTGACGGCGCCGAGGTCCAGTCCGATGGGCGAGTGAAGTTCGGCGATCCATTCGGGACGGACGCCGGCGGCAAGCAGGTGGTCCACCCGCTGCAGGTGGCTGCGGCGGGAGCCCATGGCGCCCACGTAGGCGAGGTCCAGGGCCAGTGCCGTTTCCAGCAGCGGAAGGTCGAATTTGGGGTCGTGGGACAGCACGGCAACCACGGCGCGGCTGTCCAGCCGCCCGGCCGCCGATTCCGCGGCGAGGTAGCGGTGCGGCCAGTCCGTCACCACTTCGTCGGCCGCCGCGAACCGCGGCTGCGCGGTGAAAGCAGGGCGGGCGTCCACGAGGGTCACGTGGTAGCCGAGCAGCCTGGCGGCCGGGACGAGGGCGGCACCGAAGTCGTTGGCGCCGAACACCAGCATCCGCGGCGGGGCGAGGCGTGCTTCCACCAGGACCATCGCCGTGTCCCGGGGCAGGTCCTGGGAAAAATTGTCAGGCGGGCAGGTGCCGGGCCCAGCCAGCGGGACCACGCCCGTTCCGCCGCTGCGAAGGATGGCCTGGATCTTGCGGACGGATTCGGGATCCGGAGCGGTGCCGGGCTGCAGCAGGTTGGCGAGCCCGGCGTGTGCCTGGGCGCGGGCCGGATCTGACATTACGACGGCGCCGCTCCCCCGGGAGCCCAGCCGGCGCAACAGGGCCACGGGTTCGTCCGGGCCGCAGTCCG
>NZ_JBNHFD010000125.1:0-6767 GCF_059089865.1 Arthrobacter sp. Y3221157 | reverse complement strand
TTACTCATCCTTGCCGGCCCCACCTACCACGGCCAGCCCCTCACCCACCCGCCGCTGGTCATCGAAGGCGGCACCATCGTCGACCCCCTGACCGGTGACGCCGTGGAGGACGGTGTGCTGGTGCTCGACGGCGGCAAGGTGGCCGCCGTCGGAACGCGCGACGAGACGCGGAAGGCCGTTGCCGCCGTCGCGGGCCGTGCCCGGGTGCTGAATGCCACCGGGCGCTGGGTGCTGCCGGGGCTGGTGGACGTGCACGTCCACGCGAACGCGCTGGCCGATGCGCGGCTCATCCTGCAGGGCGGCGCGACGAGCGTGCGGAGCGGATCGAGCAGCTTCTACCAGGACGTGGCGCTGGCGGCGCTGCCGGGCTGGGCGCCCGGGGTCTCGCCGCGGATGACACCGGCCGGGCTGTTCGTCTCCCCCGACCTCGGCGATTCGCTGCTGGCCGATCCGGACCTCGCCCCGCTCGCCACGTTGCCTACGGGCGTCCGCGAGACGGGGGACCTTGCTTACCTCACCCGGGTGAACCTCGCGCGCGGGGCCCAGGTCGTCAAGACACGGGCCAACCCGCGCGCCGGCCTTCCCGAGCAGGATCCGCGCGAGCTGGTGTACAACCAGGAGCAGCTGTCCGCCGTGGTGAAGGCGGCCAACGGTGCGGGCGTCCTGTGCCACGCGTACAGCGCCGAGGGGATCGACGGCGCCGTCCGGGCCGGGGTGCGCAGCATCGAGCACGGCGTGTTCGTGTCCGAAGGAACCATCGCGGAGATGGCGCGCCGCGGCACCTACTTCACGCCCACGATGGATGCGATCACCAGCATGGCGTCCTCGCCGAACCCGGTTCTGGCCGCGCGCGGCCAGGAGTACACGCCCATCCTGCAGGCCGCAGTCCTCGCTGCGAAGGAGGCGGGCGTGACCATCGTGGCCGGCACGGACTCCTTCGGCACCGACGTCACCCCGATCGGCACCGAGGCGCGGCTGCTCGCCGAGGCCGGGCTGTCTCCGCTGGAAGTGCTCCAGGCGGCCACCACCCACGCGGCCAACCTGCTGGGAGTGCGCGACGTCGGCCGCCTGGTCCGCGGCGCCCGGGCCGATGCGATCGTGGTCGACGCCGACCCGCTGGCCAGTGCTTCGGCGCTGGAGCAGGTGCGGGTGGTGGTAGCGCAGGGCGCGGTAGTGCGGAACGAGCTCTAACGACGAATGCCGTGGATACCTTTGCTGGTATCCACGGCATTCCGGTGAGGCTTACTCGCAGCCGACGCCGTCCCTGTCCCTGTCGAGGTGCGTGCCGTAACCGGGTGAACCAGCGTAGACCGGTGCCGCGCCGGCAGCCCGCGCAGCCGAGCAATTCGCGTAGTAGACGGCGGCAGGCGCGGGGGCCTGCGCAGCCTTTTGCGCCGCTTGGGCAGCCGCGGCTTCGGCAGCCTGGCGGGCTGCGGCATCCCGGGCAGCCTGCTCAGCTGCGGCCTGAGCAGCAGCCTGGGCTGCCTGTTCGGCTGCCACCTTCTCAGCAGCTGCCTTCTCCGCAGCGGCCTTTTCCACAGCGGCCTTTTCGGCGGCTGCCGCAGCCGCTGCCGCTGCCGCTGCAAGGACACGCTTGGATTCCGCTTCAGTCATCCATACCAGGCGCTGGTCACTGCCTAGGGTGCAAACCAGGGTCTGGCTGTTGTACTTCTGGGTCGCAGCGGCCGTGGTGCACACGGAATCAGTAGGGTTCGTTGCACTCGGCGTTGGTGTCGCCGTGGCAGTGGCAGTGGCAGTGGCCGTAGCGGTTACAGACTCCTTGGAAGTAAGGCTTGCTTGGGTTCCTGTTCCGCAGCCCGCCAATGCGACTGCTGCCAGGACGACGATGGGGTACAGCTTCTTCAATGTTTTCCCTTTTTGAGTGATGACTGGATCAGGTTTCGAGAGTGTGGGTCTTAGCCTTCGCAGGCCACGCCGTCCTGGTCGCGGTCCAGCCCGGCGCGGTAACCGGCCTGCCCGGCGTAAAGCGGAGCCGCACCGGCAGCCCTGGCGGCCGTGCAGTTGGCGTAGTAGGCAGCCGCTGGAGCCGGCACAGCAGGAGCGGGTGCCGGAGCCACGGGTGCCGGAGCAACCGGGACAGGTGCGGGTGCAACCGGTGCGGGTGCAACCGGCGCAGGAGCCGGGGCCGCGGGAGCCGGTGCCACCGCCGCCGGTGCAGGCTCGGCCACGACCGGTGCCGGCGGCGCAGCTGGGGGCTCCGCGTTCGTCGGCGCCAGCTGTCCGCTGCAGTCGGCCAGGATCCGGGCCATGGCGTCGTGCTCCGCCTGGGTCACCCACAGCCCGTAGGTGGTCTTCACGGAAATCTGCCGGGCGACGTACTCGCACCGGAAGCCCTTGTTCGGCGGCAGCCAGGTGGCGGCGTCGCCGTCGCCCTTTTTCTGGTTGGTGGGGCCGTCCGTCGCCTGCAGGTTCAGCGGATCGTTGGCGAACGCTGTCCGCTGTTCCGTGGTCAGCTGCTGGGCGCCTTTCTGCCATGCATCGCTGAGCGCCACCACATGGTCGATCTGCACCGCCGTGCTGGTGGCCTGCCCTCGCAGGAATTTGATGCTCCTGCCCGTGTACGGGTCGTCGAGCATGCCCGACTTCACCTTGCAGGGGACGCTGTTCACGTAGCTGACAGCTGTGAGGTCGCGCTTGAGCATGTCGTTGCGGGTGTCACAGCCGTTCCGGTCCACATCCACCCACGCCTGGCCGAACAGCGCCCGGTCGTACCCCGTCTTCGGCGCCCTGCCCTTGATGGGAAGAGTGGCCAGCAGGTCGATCGCACGGGTGGCGAACGCGGGCTGCTCCTTCGGAGCAGTGACAGGGGCGCCGTGCGCCACCAGGTAAGGCGTCTCCGGATCCAGCGGTGCGCCCGTCTCCTGGGCAGTGGGAACGGACGACGGCGTCGCACTGGCTGTGGCGGTTGGCCTCGCCGTGGCCGTGGCGGCCGACGCCGTGCTTCCCGAGACGGCCGCTTCCAGGTCCGCGGTGGAAACCCGCGGCATGGTTGCGCCGCCGGCAAGGAGGAGGGCGAACGACGTGGCGAGCGCGACGGCGCCGGCCTTCCGTTTGGCAGGCAGCCACGCCCAGGACCGGCGTCCGGTCAGGAGGACGTACAGGCCTGTGAGCCCGGCCGCGATGGCCAGGAACACCAGCGCACCGCCAAGTCCACTGCTCAGCGACCCCAAAAGCACGAAAAGAGCGGTAATGACTCCGACAATGATTGTGGAGGCGAGCGGTTTGCGCGGCGGTCTGGGCGCAGGTTGGTAAGGACCCCTCAGGGCCTGGTATTCGGACATCAATTCCCCAGCTATCTGAGCCCGAAAAGGCCCCGCAATTGCCGGGCTTGCTGCTAAACGCGACAAATGATTCGCCGTTGAGCCTATTAGTCCGGCTACACCAAATTTCCGCATTCCGGCTTTCCTCACCGAAGATTGTGCAGCCCTTGAGCAGATCTTGAGCATGCCTGTCGCACTTGAATTTTTTCGCTTAACAATTGGGGGATCCGCTGGGCCGGACGATGCTTGTCTTCGCCTTTGGTCCGCCCTACCGTGAAGGGAAAAGCGGCCGAAGTGCAGGTGCAGGCATGCGGACTCGTGAGGTGTGGTCACGCTGCCTCCTGCTGTGCTTGCTGACTGCCTGCATTGCTGCCGTCCCCTCCCCTGCCGCCTCGGCTCCCGCTGCTGATCGCGCCACCGCGGAGCAGACCTACGACGCCCTCGATGCCTTCCTCCGGGAGCAGATCGACGCCCTCGGAATCCCCGGTGCTGCCGTCACCGTCATGCAGGACGGGAAGCAGGTGCACTCGGCCGCCTTCGGCCGCGCCGATGATTCCGGACGGCCCATGACGGTCCAGACGCCGGTCCTGCTCGCGTCCACCAGCAAGTCACTGACCGCGATCGCGGTGATGCAACAGGTGGAGGCCGGCCGGCTGCGGCTGGATGAGCCGGTGCAGGCCTACCTGCCCTGGTTCACGCTTGACGACAGCCGTTCCCCGTCAATTACGGTGCGGCACCTGCTGCACCAGGCCAGCGGCATGGCGTCCAGGGACACCGCCTTCGAAGCCTCCCTCGACCAGGGCCCGGAGGCCCTGGAAGAAGAGGTCCGGGCATTGGCTGACGCCACCTTGGCTCGTACGCCGGGCGAGGCATTCCACTACGCCAACGCCAACTACAACATCCTGGGCCTGCTGGTGCAGACGGTCTCCGGGCAGCCGTTCGGGCAGTACCTGGAAGACCATGTTTTCGGGCCGCTGGACATGGCGCACACCCACCCCACCCGTGCCGCCGCCCGCGCCGGCAACGCCGCCGCAGGATACTCCCGCTGGTTCGGCTCCTTCTGGCGCCAGACGGACGTGCCCGCTCCCTCGTCCGGGATGCCCTCGTCCACGCTGTACTCCTCCGCGGAGGATCTGGGCCATGAGCTGATCGCCCTGCTCGACGGCGGCCGTTACGGTACGGCAGAGATCCTCCGGCCCGGGACCGTGGAGACAATGTTCGAGCCGCGCGTGCAGGTTGAAGGATCCAAGGAGTACGCCATGGGCTGGTTCACCCGGCCGCTGGTGGAGTCCGCCGGCCCTGGCATGGCCGTCCCCGAGGAGGCGTTGCCCCGACTCCTTGAGCACCAGGGCGAGTGGGGCAACAGCCACACCTACCTGGGCATGGTCCCGTCCTCGGGGCTGGGCCTCGCGCTGGTCATCAATGCCAACGACGCCGCCGCACCGTCACGGTTGAAAGCCATCGACACGAACGTCCTCCGGATCCTCCACAGCCAGGAACCGGTGCCGGCCGTAATTTACGAGGACTGGCTCCAGCGGTACAGCTGGGCGGTGGCCCTGGGACTGCTGCTCGCGGAACTGCTGAGCCTGTGGCTGGGCGCGCGGTTCCTGCTCCGGCAGGGACCTGCGCGTTTTCCCGCCGTCTATGTGGTGGCCGCCCTGGCCCTCGACGCCTTTGTCCTGTGGCTGAGCCTGGACTATGCCCCGAGCCGGTTCGATACGCATCTGCTGGTGGTCATCCGGCAGTTTCCCGACGTCGGCCTGTTCCTGGTGCCGGCACTCGCCCTGGCCATCGTCTGGCCGATCCCCCGTACACTGCTGCTGCTCCAGCTTTCTCGGCCCGGGACTACAGGCCGCGTGCAGGGCAACCGCTACCCCTCGCAGGCCACGCCGTCGGAATCACCATCGAGTCCGGAACGGTAGCCGGGGGAACCGGCCAGGCCTTCCAGGACAACAACTGCGACGGCTGCCCCATCCTCTGTCCGCAGGCACTCCCCCACCTGGGTAGCCCGGGTACGGAGAACCTTGGTTTGGTCCAAGGCATCTGCGAGCCGGTCCGTTGTGAGGTTGCGGTACGGGATCGGCTTCGGTGCAAGCCCGCCTCGCTGCAGCACACGTCCCCAGAACGGCTGGTCGGCAATGAACGGGACCACCACGGAGGGAATGCCGGCCCGGGCGGCGGCATGGACGGTGCCGGCCCCGCCGTGGTGGATGGCGGCAACAGCCCGCGGAAGGACAAGGTGGTGTGGCAGAGATTCCCTGACCAGGACGTCATCGCCACGGGCTGCTGCGGGAATCTCGATGCCTCCCCATCCCTCGGCGGCCAGCGTTTTCAGGCCGTTCCTGCGCGCGGCAGCGACGATGACCTCACCCCGTTTCCTGGCGTCACCGGCTTTCATGGGACCGAACCCGGCGTAGACAAAATCCCTACCGGCAATGAACTCCTTCAATTCATCGTCGGCGTCTACCAGCCGTGGTTCTCCCGCCCAATGACCGGTTAGATGGACCCTCGGCGACCAATCGGCCGGGCGGGTCAGCAAATGCGGGCTCACGGGCACCAGGGAATGTCCAGCCTGCGATTGCCGCTCAGCACCCGCCGGCAAGGGCTTCAAGGCTGCAGTGAGCTCATTCCTGAACATCAGAGTAGCCGCCTTGACGGCCTTGTAACTGGCACGGTTCAGGGGTCCCAGGTTGGCGGTGGTGATGAATGGTGCCGGAAACTCCTTGGGGGCGTCAGTGGCACAGTCTCCACAATGGCGGATGGAACTCCAAGATGGGCTGCTGCCATCGGCGCGCTCAAGACCTTCGGGTGGTAGACAACAACATCCGGGCCGAATGCCAGGATGTGCTCCACAGCGGCGGACAACAGCCTGCCCACCGCCGGCCGGATCACAGACCGAAAGGCTGCGCCTGCACGCCATGGAGACACTCCCTGATCGCTAACCAGCTGGGCAAAATCCATCCGCAGGCTAACCGTGTCCACGCCTGCCGTGGCTGCTCCGGAATTGTCAGGAATTGCCAGCCGTACCTGGTGTCCCCTCGCTTCAGCAGCGCGGGCCAGTGCCAGGAAGGGTTCAACGTCACCGCGGGTGCCGGCAGTCAGCAGCATGATTTTCATGATCTGTCGCCTACGCTGCGGTTCCAGTCGTGGTGCTGGCGGGGGCTGTTACTACCAGTTGTGCTGAATGCAGCCATGGGATGTCCGCTCCTCGAGACGTTAGGATAACGCCGACGGCGGCGCCGGGCGTTTTCCGCAGGCTCATGTCTGCGGGCCGACCAGGCTTCCCGGCTCTCCGGTCCACAGCATACAAGCGCCTGGAGGATCGGAAAAGACTGGCACCAGATGCTCCATGGTCACCAGAGCAAGCGGGTCAAACGTCTCTGTGGCTGGTGTGTTAAATGCGGGAGGCCCCAACCTGTGGTTGGGGCCTCGACCGTGATGTGTTGTCCGGCGGTGTCCTACTCTCCCACACCCTCCCGGGTGCAG
>NZ_JBNHFD010000124.1:0-6806 GCF_059089865.1 Arthrobacter sp. Y3221157 | reverse complement strand
GGGCACCTGCCTTCACGCCGGCGTCGCGCGCTGCTTCGTTGGTGGCCACAAGGATGACGGGGCGGTCGTTGGCCACGCCCGCCACGGCCACAGTGGCCGCTGCGGAGCCCAGGCGGTTCCGCAGGTCCAAGGCCAGGCCGCGCAGGTCATCGGCGCCGCTGACCGTGCCGGCATCATGGGCGATCACGCTGACACCGGCGGCGTCCCGGGCGCTGTTGACAAGCTGGGCTGCGGCTGCCGCCAATTGCTCCTTACGCAGGCGCTCCAGTTCCTTCTCGGTCGCCTTGAGCTTGGCGAGGGTGGCGGCGATCCGGTCAGCCAGCTGCCCGGAGGGCACCTTCAGCATTTCGGTGAGTTCCGTCACCAGCGCCCGCTCTGCCGCAAGGTGCCGGAACGCGTCCATGCCCACGAAAGCCTCCACGCGGCGGTTTCCCGAACCCACGGACTGTTCGCCAAGCAGGGAGAGGCTGCCAATCAGCGAGGTGTTGGCAACGTGGGTGCCGCCGCAGAGTTCGCGGGACCAGGCGCCGTCGATCTCCACCACGCGGACTTCACTGCCGTAGTTCTCGCCGAAGAGCGCCATGGCACCCATCGCCTTGGCCTCTGCCAGCGCCATCACCTTGGTTTCCACCGCGTAGTTGTTGCGGATGGCGAGGTTGGAAACTTCCTCGACTTCGGACCGGGTGGCGGTGCTCAGGCCTTCGCCCCAGGCGAAGTCGAAGCGCAGGTAGCCGGCCTTATTGAAGGAACCGCGCTGGGTGGCTTCGGGCCCCAGGATCTGGTGCAGGGCGGCGTGCACAATATGCGTTGCCGTGTGCGCCTGCTCTGCTGCGTGGCGGCGTTCACGGTCGACGGCGGCGCGCACCAGCGCGTCAGCCGGAATCTCGCCTTCGCGGACGATCGCCTTGTGCACGCTCAGTCCCTTGACGGGGCGCTGGACGTCGAGGACCTCGACGACAAAACCGTCACCGGTGATCAGGCCGGTATCGGCGGCCTGGCCGCCGGCTTCGGCGTAGAAGGGCGTCTCGCTGAGCACGAGCTCGATCTCGTCGCCGGTGGCCGCGTGGGCCACCCGCTGCCCGCCGTGGATGATGCCGCGGACCCGGGACTCGCCGTCAAGCTCGGTGTAGCCGGTGAACACCGTTTCGCCTTCGCCCAGCAGTTCCTGGAACGCGGAGATGTCCGCGTGCCCGCCCTTCTTGGCCTTGGCGTCCGCCTGGGCGCGCTTGCGCTGTTCCTGCATGAGGCTGCGGAATTCGGCCTCGTCAACCTTCAGCCCGGCTTCCTCGGCCATTTCCAGTGTCAGGTCGATCGGGAAGCCGTAGGTGTCATGCAATGTGAAGGCGTCCTCGCCGGACAGCGGCTTGCCGGCGGCCTTGGAAGCCACCACGGCTTCCTCAAGCCGAGCGGTGCCGGAGGCGATGGTGCGCAGGAAGGCCTTTTCTTCGGCGTAGGCGATCCGGCTGATCCGGTCGAAGTCGGTCTCCACCACCGGGTAGACGCCCTTCATCGCGTCGCGGGACGCGGGAAGGAGTTCAGGCAGGCAGGCCTGCTCAACGCCCAGAAGCCGCATGGCACGCACGGCGCGGCGGATGAGACGGCGCAGGACATAGCCGCGTCCCTCGTTGGACGGGACCACGCCGTCGGCGATCAGCATGAGGGCTGACCGGATGTGGTCGGCCACCACGCGCATGCGGACATCGTCCGTGTGGTGCGGGTCGTCGTCGGACTCGGCGGAGGTGTATTCCTTGCCGGACAGCCCGGCAGCTTTGTCGATGACGGGACGGACCTGGTCGGTCTCGTACATGTTCTCGACGCCCTGCAGGATCATCGCCAGGCGTTCCATGCCCAGGCCGGTGTCAATGTTCTTCTTCGGCAGGTCGGCAACGATGTCGAAATCCACCTTCGAGCGGACGTTATCGATCTGGTACTGCATGAACACGAGGTTCCAGATCTCGACGTAGCGGTTGTCGTCCGCTTCGGGGCCGCCCTCCACGCCGTAGGCGGGGCCGCGGTCGTAATAGATCTCCGAGCAGGGGCCTGCGGGGCCCGGCTGGCCGGTGTGCCAGTAGTTGTCCGACTTGCCCATCTTCTGGATACGCTCGGCGGGGACACCCGTGTTCTTCAGCCACAGGTCCTTCGCTTCGTCGTCCTCCTCGTAGACCGTGACCCAGAGGCGCTCTGCCTCGAGGCCGTATCCGCCGTCGTCAACGCTGCTGGTGAGCAGTTCCCAGGCGTACTTGATGGCGTCTTCCTTGAAGTAGTCGCCGAAGGAGAAGTTTCCGCACATCTGGAAGAACGTGCCGTGCCGGGCGGTCTTGCCCACTTCCTCGATATCGCCGGTGCGGATGCACTTCTGCACGCTGGTGGCGCGGGAATAGGGGGCTTCTTCCCGGGCAGTGAGGTAGGGAATGAACGGCACCATGCCGGCAACCGTGAACAGCAGCGAGGGGTCGCTGGAGACCAGCGACGCGGAGGGAACCGCCGTGTGGCCCTTGCTGACAAAAAAGTCCACCCAGCGCTTTGTGATCTCCTGCGACTTCATGAGCTGTTTACTTACCCTTCTTGGTCCGCGCACCGGCGCGGATAGTTCGTTCAGTTGGCAGGAGTCCAGGGACGGATCCTGCCGGTTTTGTTCCGGCCGGCAAAGGCTGGCTGCCTGCCGGTCAGTGGCGGGCGGCTTCCGCCTCGACGCCCAGGGCGGCGCGAAGGTCGGTTTCCCGTTCGCGCATGCCGTCGCGGACGGCGTCGGCAAATTCGTAAACGCCGTCAGCGAGCCGGCCCACCGCCCGGTTAAGGCCTTCCGGCCCCAGGCTGGACTGCGCCTCGCTTACTTTGCGGAAGGCGATGATTCCGATCGCGACGCCGATTCCCATCCAGACAAGTCGTTTCATTTTTGTTCTTTCGGGACTTAGCGGCTGCGGCGGCCGGCTGCGGGCTTCTTGCGGTTGGCCAGCGCGGTGCGCACGCCGTAGCTGAACGCCGCCACCTTGATCAGCGGCGACCCTACCGTGGCGGCAACCAGGGAGGACAGCGCGGAGAGGTTCGCGGACGCGTCCGAGACGTTGGAGGAAATGCCGTCCACCTTCTTGAGCTGCTGGTTGGTGGTGGAAACCGTGGCGGTGACCTCGTCCATCAGGGGCGTGGCGCCGTCGCTGATGGACCTGATGGCCGTCCGCACCTCGTCAAACACCTTCCCCAGCTTCAGGATGGGCACGGCGAGCAGCAGCACCAGGAGCGCAAATACCCCGGCAGCGATCAGGCCGGCGATATCGCCACCAGACATAGACGTTCATCTCCTCGAATTCTGTGGTTTGGTCCATCCTGCGCGCGCCCAGGAAGCGCGTTCTTGCAGATGTCCCCCAAGTACCTTACATACAAAGAAGCCCGCGGCGCTTGCCACGGGCTTCTTTGGATACGCTGCTGGGATTAGCGTGCGTAGAATTCGACGACGAGCTGCTCTTCGCAGGTCACCGGGATTTCGGAGCGCTTGGGGCGGCGGACCAGGCGGGCCTGCAGTGCCTCGAGCTTGACGTCCAGGTAAGCGGGGACGGCAGGCAGGACGTCGCGGTGGGCGCCGGCTGCTGCAACCTGGAGCGGAACCATGGTTTCGCTGCGGCTGTGGACGTGGACCAGCTGGCCCTCGCCGACGCGGAACGACGGACGGTCCACGCGGATGCCGTCAACCATGATGTGGCGGTGCACAACCAGCTGGCGGGCCTGGGCGATGGTGCGGGCGAAGCCGGCACGCAGGACCAGGGCGTCAAGGCGCATTTCGAGCAGTTCGATGAGGTTTTCACCGGTCAGGCCCTTGGTGCGGCGGGCTTCTTCGAAGGCACGGGTCATCTGTGCTTCGCGGATGCCGTACTGGGCGCGCAGGCGCTGCTTTTCGCGCAGACGTACGGCGTAGTCGGAGTCCTGCTTCTTGCGGGCACGGCCATGCTCACCGGGGCCGTACGGGCGGCGCTCCATGTACTTGGCGGCCTTGGGGGTCAAAGCGATGCCGAGGGACCGCGAGAGGCGGGCCTGACGGCGAGCACGAGTGTTGTTAGCCACTTGTGTCCTTCCAATATCTGCGGTGTGTCAGTGTTACTGGCCTCCACGATGGAGAGCATCGGCCAACCGCTGCCTTTTGCTACTGGGCACAGGGCATAACCTACTCGAAGGAAATTCAAGGGGATTGTGCGTCCGTGCCTTGCCAGACAAACATCCATCCTACCATGGGGCTACTTCCCCCGGACAATCCTCCGCAGGCGCTCCAGCCGCACCGCGATGTCCCGCTCGGCGCCGTTGGCCGTTGGCCGGTAGTAGTCCTTCCCCACCAGGTCGTCCGGCGGGTACTGCTGGGTCGCTACCGCGTGCGGGGCGTCATGGGCGTACTTGTAGCCCAGGCCGTGGCCCAGCTGTTTGGAACCCGGGTAGTGCGCGTCGCGCAGGTGCGCGGGGATGCCGTTGCCCATGCCTGCGCGGACATCCGCGATGGCCTGGTTGATGCCCATGTAGGCGGCGTTGGACTTCGGCGCCGTGGCAAGGTGCACCACCGCCTCCGCCAGGATGATCCTGCCCTCGGGCATGCCGATGAGCTGGACCGCCTGGGCCGCGGCGACGGCTGTCTGCAGCGCGGTGGGATCGGCCATGCCCACGTCTTCGGCAGCGGAGATCACGATCCGCCGGGCCACGAAGCGCGGGTCCTCCCCCGCTTCGAGCATGCGGGCCAGATAGTGGAGCGCGGCGTCGACGTCGGATCCCCTGATTGATTTGATGAAGGCGCTGGCAACGTCGTAGTGCTGGTCTCCGGCGCGGTCGTAACGGACGGCCGCCACGTCCAGGGCCCGCTCGGTGTGCTTGAGTTCCACCTTCACCGGGCCGTCGTCGCCGGCGGCGTCATCGGCGTCCCCGAAAGCCACGCCTGCAGCCGCTTCCAGGGCGGTCAGTGCGCGCCGGGCGTCGCCGCCGGAAAGCCGGACCAGGTGGGCCAGCGCCTCGTCATCGAGTTCGGCCTTGCCGTCGAGGCCGCGCGCATCCTGCACCGCCCGGACCAGGAGCCCTTCGATGTCCGCGTCAGTGAGCGGCTTGAGGGTCAGCAGCAGGGAGCGTGACAGCAGCGGGGACACTACCGAGAAGGACGGGTTTTCCGTGGTGGCGGCCACCAGGACCACCCAGCGGTTTTCGACGCCGGGAAGCAGCGCGTCCTGCTGGGCCTTGTTGAAGCGGTGGATCTCGTCCAGAAACAGGACCGTGGTGGTCTTATAGAGGTCGCGGGCGGTGAGGGCCTCGTCCATCACCCGGCGGACGTCCTTGACTCCGGCGGTGATGGCTGACAGCTCAACGAACTTCCGGCCCGGACCGCGGGCGATGACGTGCGCCAGGGTGGTTTTTCCCGTGCCCGGCGGCCCCCAGAGGATTAATGAACTGGGTCCGGCGGGGCCGGACGTGTCCGCTCCCGCTCCGGCAGCGAGCTGGCGCAGGGGCGAGCCCTGGCCCAGGAGGTGCTGCTGGCCAACCACCTCATCGAGGGTGCGCGGACGCATCCGGACGGCGAGCGGACCGCGCGGGGAGGCACTGCCCGCTCCCCCGGCACTCCGGCGGGCGGCTGGCGCACCGTCGTCGCCGTCGTCGTCATTGCCCGGCCCGTGCCCGAAGAGATCTTCCACATAGATAGGCTACTTGGACTCGTCCCGCTTTCCCGCCGCCAGCCAACTTCCGAAGGATGCCGCCATGACCCAACCGAAATCCCCCGGCGTCCGGTCACAGTCTGTCCGGACGGCATTCGTGCCGGGCAGCCGCCTTGCCGGCTGGGCCGAGCGGTTTGCTGCCTCGCACGGCGGGTACGGCGTCTCGGATGACGACGACGGGCTGCGGCTGGTCGCCGGCGACGGCGCCTCCGCGCTGCTGCAGGCACCCTGGCCGGCGGACGGGCGGCCCGGCCGGGGCACCGACGCCCTCGAACGGCTGGCCAGCCTCGCGGCCCAGCCGCGGCGGCTTGGACTGCTCCTGGTCAGGCGCGGCGGCTACGGCATCGGCGTCGCCGCGGAAGGGGAACTGCTGGCCGCCAAGGCGGGAACGCGGTATGTCCAGGGCAAGACGGCCGCCGGGGGCCAGTCCCAGCAGAGGTTTGCCCGGCGCCGGGCCAACCAGGCGGATGCTCTGGTGGAAGCGGTGGCGCAGCAGGCGGCGGAGGTGTTCGGCCGGGAAGCCTTCGAGTACGTGGTCCCCGGCGGTGACCGGGCCCTGGCTGACCTGGTCCTCGGGCATCCGGCTTTGAAGGACTATGCGCGTCTGCCCCGGCTGCCCTACCTCGACGTCCCCGAACCGCGGCTGGCTGTACTGAAGAAAGCTGCCGCGGACGCCTGCTCTGTCCGGGTGCAGGTAATCGACACGCCGTCCTCCTAGCGGATTCCTGCTCAGCAGCCCGTCGGTGCGCGCCGCGGCCGTTCCTGCCGGTACAGGTAGCGGCCGGCCTCCCGGAAACCGGCCCGGGCGTAGAGCTCCTGGGCGGACTGGTTTGCGGCGGTCACCAGCAGCCAGTAGCCGTCCAGCTCCTGGGCGGAACCGGCGTTGAGCAGCGCGCGCAGGACGCTGGTGCCATAGCCGCGCCGGCGTACGTCCGGCAGCGTGGCCATGCAGTAGATGCCGCCCCGCTGCACTGCTTCCCCGCCCCGCTGCGCTGCGTCCCCGCCGGGAATGGCGAGGCGTCCGACGGCGGGCGGGCGGGCGCCGGCGGGCCACCCCCGCGCGGGCAGGGGCGGGGCGCCCGGGAGGTTGTCCCGGGCGGACGCGAGGGCCTCCGCGCCCCCCCCGCCCGG